>WFTO01000288.1 GCA_015485435.1 Anaerolineae bacterium
GTGGGCATCAGTGCGGCGGCGAAGGCGATGCAGGATGAGGGCCTGTGCGACGAGGTCAAGGTATCGGGATTGGGCCTGCCTGCGGAGATGGTGTCGTATACGCTGAATGGATGTGCGCCCGAGTTCGCCCTGTGGAGCTTTAAAGACCTGGGCTACCTGACCTACTATGTCACCTACTTGTTGGCGACCGGACAAATGGAGGCCAAAGAGGGCGTGACCTTTGAGGCTGGCCGGATGGGGACATACACCATTGAGAAGGACCCGACGCGCGAGCATGGTTTGCGCGTGCTCATGGGCCCCTTCACCATCTACAACAAAGATAACGTCGAAGCGGAAGCTGGTTCTCCCAGCACCACGCCTAAAGCTGAGCCCACCGAGGCCCCGAAGGAAGAATCTGCAGCCCCAGCAAAGGCCACCCCTGGACAAAAAGTGGACATGGTCCTGCTGCCCAAATTCCTGGGTATTCTCGTCTTTGATCAGGCCAATAAAGGCGCTCAGGCCGCGCATAAAGAGTTGGAGAATCCCGGCAAGTTGGAATTTTTGGGGCCGACGCCCGAGAACAGCGTGGCTGGGCAGATCGACATTGTGACCACAGCGGCAACGCAGGGGATGGATGCGATCATGATCTCCAACAATGCGGGGGATCAGATTGTGCCTGCGGTCAAAGCGGCGAAGGAAGCGGGGATGACGGTGGTGACGTGGGACTCGCCGATACCATCGGGCGAGGGCGAGGATCTCTTTGTGGCGCAGGTGGACTTTGATGAGACGGGCGAGGTGATGGCGAAGATGGCCCGCGACATTTTGGGTCCTGAGGGCGGTCAGTTTGCGGTATTGTCAGCCTCGCCGGACGCCTCGAACCAGAATGCATGGATTGCTGCGTTGCAAGAGGCGCTGAAGAAGCCCGAGTATGCGAATCTGGAGCTAGTGGACATTGTGTACGGGAACGACCAATCGGAGGACAGCTACAATCAAGCGTTGGCATTGGTGGACAAGTATCCAGATTTGAAGTTGATTATGGCGCCGACGACGGTGGGCATCAGTGCGGCGGCGAAGGCGATGCAGGATGAGGGCCTGTGCGACGAGGTCAAGGTATCGGGGCTGGGCCTGCCTGCGGAGATGGTGTCGTATACGCTGAATGGATGTGCGCCCGAATTCGCCCTGTGGAGCTTCGAAGACCTCGGCTACCTGACCTACTATGTCACCTATATGTTGGCGACTGGCGCCATCGAAGCCAAAGAGGGCGTGACCTTTGAGGCTGGCCGGATGGGGACATACACCATCGAGAAGGACCCGACGCGCGAGCATGGTTTGCGCGTGCTCATGGGCCCCTTCACCATTTACAACAAAGACAACGTCGAAGCCGCTGCGCAATAAAATAAACGACATGGTTGGGAGCATCGGCGACCGCCGGTGCTCCCACTTTTCAACCTTCGACGTCTTTCACACGCGCAACGACCAAACGAAAGGGAGTCAAACCGAATGAAACGCGTTGGTTTTATGCTCAAGGTCAAAAAGGATAAAATTGAGGAATACAAAGCGCATCATCAGCATGTCTGGCCCGAGATGCTGGACGCCTTGCGCCGGCATGGCTGGCACAACTATTCTCTCTTTCTGAGCGAGGACGGCCTGCTTTTCGGCTATTTTGAAGCGGAGGAGAGCTTTCAAGCCTCCCTTGAAGGGATGGCCAAGGAGCCCATTAATGCGAAATGGCAGGAATTCATGGCCCCATATTTCGAAAATCTCGGCGGCGCCCATGCAGATGAGAGCATGATCGAATTGGAAGAGGTGTTCCATCTTGATTAAAGGCGCGTCCATGCCTACAGAACAAGGAGGTGAAAAATGAATGCGAAAGAACGTGTCAGGCGGGCATTAAAGCGAGACGCCCTACCCGATCGAGTGCCTCTTCAATTCGATCTTTCGCGCAAACTGACAGATGCATTGAGTGAAAAATATGGGATTCCCGTGCATTACACGACCTCCTATTTCGAAGATCTGACCTATCGGATTTCAGCCAACACCTTGCGGACGGCTATGGGAAGCGATTGCGTGATTGTCGGGGGCGGTCTCCCTAGCGGCTATCAGCATCCCATCCCCAAAGAGGGGCAGATCATCAATGAATTCGGCATGGTGATGGAGCAAGGCCCCTTATACATGCAGACCGTTGTCGAGCCCTTGCGTCATGCATCGACCGTTCAGGATGTGCTGAATCACCCCATGCCCGATCCTTATGCAGAAGGGCGCTTCGATGATGCAAAGAAAATCATCGAAACCTACAAAGACACCCATTTCATCATCGGCGATCTGGAATTGACCATGTTCGAAATGTCGTGGCACATGGTCGGTTTGGAGAAATTTTTGATAGACATGGCCATCGGTGAGGATTATGTCGAAGTGCTCATCGATCGTGTCAAGGAGTTCAGCATTGGCATCGCCAAACAATTGGTGGAGCTTGGCGTGGATGCGATCTGGTTTGGCGATGATTTCGGCGC
>WFTO01000289.1 GCA_015485435.1 Anaerolineae bacterium
CTACTGACGTCCCCAAGAAAGACATATTGAGGAACGAACATTGTGCCATCAGGCAGATAGGCATGCCCCAACGGCTGGGGGGTGGGCTCTGCACCGGACATCGCCGCGCCATCCGCGATCAGATAACTCAAAAAGACCACACGACCGGTATGATCGCGATGTTCTTGAAGTTGACCTTCAGGCCACCTCCTTTCGACGCGAAGGCGTTGCGATTTTTCCTCGGGGCCAAGGATCCATACGCGAGCAGGTCCTGGGCAGACATCTAGAAGAGGCCCGGTCATACCTGGCTCCAAATCGACGAGCAGACGGGGCCAAGCGAGGAAGGCGATCTCTCGGGTGGTCAGTTTGTAGGGCGTCGAGAAACTACAGGCATTGATGTTGTCAGGCATTTGATCCAAAAAACGACCGATTCGGGCCTCGGGATGCGCATTGTTGATGGTAAATTCAGCATAATTTTTCCAGTTGCGTTGGCCCAATACAAAGAAGAGCGTCGCCAGCGCAAGCGTGATGACCGTGGTGGCGTTCGGCTGCAAAAACGATGCTGTGCTATCAACTTGAAAGGCCCGCAGCGTGACGCATAGGGAGAGCGCAGCCATCCAGGCAGCCACGGGTAAAATCCCCACCAAACGTGGCCAGAAGGGCGCGTTGTTAGTCAGCACACTTCCTGTCACCAGCATCACTCCCAGCCATATCAACCCAAACCCGATGGCAGGACGACGCCAATGCCGAAAACTATAACCTATACCCAACAAGACGAGAGGCGACAGTGCATTAGAAAACATGGGGCGCGTGTAGCCAAACTGGGTGCTGGTATCATGCGTTGCATTGAACATGAGAACCGATCGTTTTATCTGTTCCCAAACCACAGCGATCTGACTGTCAAGATGATATTTTCCCATGAGATGGGTCATCACCGGTTCATGAAAAAGGAACACAGAACGGGATCGCTCCAAAAGAGGGCCTGGGTGTTGTAAAAAGTAGAGCGCAATCGGGCCAAGGGCGACGGACATTCCCAAAATCAGCCACAAAGCTCTCCCCAACCAATATCGCCACTCACGGCGCAAGCTACGCCTATACAACACACTCAGATACACCCCCACCATAGGCAAGATGATGATCAAGGCTCGCCCCGAATAATACATCTGCATGCTCATGCCAAACATCCATCCCGCCAGGGGAAATGCCCACAAACGTCTCTTTTTCAACCCATGTGCCAGAAAAAGAAACCCAAAAAGGATCCACGGCCACGGATCCATATAAGCAGCCAACCGAGAAAAGTGAAGATGGGGGATGTTAATTGCCAAAATCACCGCTGCAAGCGCGGCCAATCGGTGGGAGGCTAATAACCGCAGCCCCAAAAAATACAGTGCAACAATGGTCAAGAGCCCTTCCAGCGCCGGGATGGCGTTCAACCCCAAAATACTGTTGGATATCCATGCCAGGCCAACGACCGTTGGGTAAAATCCCAGCATGGGGATATCCGCCCATCCCTGTCGAAATAACGCTGGCGCCGTTCCCGCAAGAATCTCTCTGGCTTGTAAGCCCATGGAAGCCATATCCCCGTGCAAATCCTGAGGAATGGCATCCAACTGATGGAATCGCAACCAGGCAGCTCCTGCCATGACAACCACGAATGCCAAGAGGTGTGACGAACGTAGCCATCCTTTCCATATACGCCACCGAAAGGCGTGTTTTTCTTCAAGAATCGCCGTCGTGAAGCTCCCCAGCAGTAAGAGCCCCACGCTTCCCAACCAAAGCCCGCGCGTCAAGGTGTCCTCCCCCATCAGAGCAAATCGCACCAGGCTTGCCCCAAGGAATATCCCCGAAGCGACCATAAGCGCCTGACCGGCCCTGATCCCGAGTAGGCGATTGCCCACAGATTCGGTTTCTGAGCTTGGCTGCGTTCCCCCGGTCTTCGGAGCGTTGTTCACATGGAGGTGGGGCGCCACCCACGCAAACAAACCTAACGCCAAAGCATATCCAAACGCCCCAAGCACCATGCGGTGTGACGCATCAACGAACCAGGGCGCTAGTTCCAACCATCGTTGATAGAACGCACTGTTGAGATTGCTGGGAAAGCACGCCAGCTGGGTTGCATAGGCCAGCACAATGGCCATCAGGAGCAATAGTCTCGATGGGCGAGATGTATTCTTCTCAGAGCGAGCAGACGTTGTGTGCAATGCCTCAATCTCCTGACTTTCTCTCCTCTGCAAAGGGACCACGATATCCCATCTCACGCAACCATTGCCTATCTTGCTCGGAAAGTGGGGCCTGTGCCAGAAGATCGGGGCGGCGCTCTAAGGTCCTTTTTAGCGCCTGGCGTCGACGCCAGGCAGCCACCCGTGCATGATGCCCCGAACGCAGCACCTCGGGCACTTCCCAACCCCGAAATAGGGGAGGGCGGGTATAGTGAGGGCCCTCCAACAATCCTGTGGCGTATGAATCTTCGGCCGCTGCTCGTTCATAGCCCAACGCGCCAGGCAATAGGCGCACCACCGCGTCTACCACCACCATGGCCGCCAATTCTCCTCCAGAAAGCACAAAATCCCCAATGGAAATCTCATCGGTGACCAGATGCTGACGAACTCGCTCATCGACGCCCTCGTACCGACCACAAATGAAAAGCAATCGTTCTTTTTGCGACAGCTCCTCGGCCACGCGTTGAGAAAAAGGCCGTCCCTGGGGCGTCAACAGGATCACCGGCGCCTCTTCTTCCTTCAAAAGATCCTCCACCGCCGCAAAAATCGGCTCCGGCTTCATGACCATCCCACCGCCGCCGCCATAGGGCGTGTCGTCTGTGGTC
>WFTO01000290.1 GCA_015485435.1 Anaerolineae bacterium
ATGTGAGGGTGTCGAGGGGGAGGGAATTGTCGAGGAAGCGGGGGCAGTGGTCGTAGGCTGAGACGGTTTCTGTTGGACAGAAGGGGCGGAGGTGGTTTGTTCGGGTGTGAGAACGCCAATATTGAGGGCGTCGAGCAGGGCAAGTTCGACAGGAAGATACCCCGCGAAAGGGGTCTTTAGGGCTTGGGCCGCTTCGGTCAGGGCGCGAATGGTATGCAAAAGCTGGGGGGATGAGAATTTGGCCGCCTGGCTTTGGGCCTTTGCCAGCAAGCTATCGGGCAGATCAACCAGGCTGGGATCTTTTCCCACATTGAGTAGCAGCAGCGTGCGAAGTTGATCGATAAGTTGGGTGACGAATTGATTGAGCTCGACGCCTTTATCGATGAGTTCGTGGAGTCGAGTTAGCACTTCGGCGGGATCACCATTGGCGAGGGCGTCGACAAAGTCGCTGATGGCGAGGCCCGAGACCATGCCTAAAACATCCCTCACCAGCTCTTCGTCGATTTCTTCATGTCCGTACGCAGCAACCTGATCGAGCAGGCTGATGGCGTCTCGCATGGAGCCAGTGGCGCTACGGGCGATGATGCCCAACGCTTCGGGGGTGATGGTGAATCCTTCTCGCCGGGCGATGTTCCCCAGGTGTTCTCCGATCTGACGGGTGCTGATACGATGAAAGTCGAATCGCTGGCAACGAGAGAGGATGGTGGCTGGGATTTTGTGCGGTTCGGTGGTCGCCAGCACGAAAATGACGTGGGCGGGGGGCTCTTCCAATGTTTTTAGAAGTGCATTGAAAGCGGATGTAGATAGCATGTGCACTTCGTCGATGACGTAGACCTTATACCGCGCTTCGCTGGGTGAAAACGCGACCTTTTCGATCAGGGCGCGCACATCATCGACGCTAGTATTTGAGGCCGCGTCGATCTCAATCAGGTCCATCAATCGGCCCTGATTGATGGCTGTACAGATCGGGCAGGTGTTGTCTGGCCGCTCATTCACATCCTCAGCCAAACAATTGACGGCTTTGGCCAGGATTCGGGCCGTGCTGGTTTTGCCTGTGCCGCGCGGGCCTGTAAATAGATAGGCGTGGGCGATACGATCCTGGCGTAATGCGTTGCGCAGGGTCTCAGCAACATGCGCCTGCCCGACGACATCCTCGAAGGTTTGTGGGCGATAGCGTAAATAGAGGGCGTTGGTCATGACCATGGCTCAGGGGGATTTTTCAACGACGTATAGAAGAGATAGTAGCATTTTCAGCGGATGCCGTCAAACGAAACGTGGTTCTGAAGTAAGTTGCTTGCACGCTATGTGACATTGACCTATAATCCATTCACCACCCCTTGACCTTTTGATCAATCCCAACGAGGTATCTATGTCCAATATCGAAGAGATCAAATCTAAAGCGCGCGAGCGAATCTGGAAAAGTATCGCCCAGAGCGGTACAGCAATCACATCCATTCCCCAGGAGGAGCTGGACGCCCTGGTGAACGCCATGCTGGATGGCATGATGGTGCTGGTGGACGAATCACTGGAGGATGCTGGACTGTCCGGTCGTCAGGATAATGGGTACGTCTTGGAGAGTGACGAGAAGATCCTATGGGAAGGCCGACCTTTTCTTTCCATCCTGACGCACTATCAAATTACCACAGAGCGCGTTCGCATTATCCGCGGATTGTTGGGTAAGGATCGGGATGATATCGAGCTTATTCGCATTCAAGACATCGATTTTAAACAAAGCCTGTCAGAACGCGCGTTGGGCGTGGGCGATATCATCATCCGCAGTGCGGATCCTTCCATGCCCAAAGCTGTGTTGAACAACGTCAAGCAGCCTGAACAGGTGCATGAGATCTTGCGGCGGGCGATGCTGAACGCGCGAAAGCGTTTTCGTTATAGCGTGCAAGAAGAGATGTAGATTTATCTGGCTACACGTGAGAAATGCATTAATATCTCCTGGCTTCCCCACAGTCGTTCACTGAACCCTGTGAATACAAAGCCATGTGCCAGGTAGAATTCAATGGCTGGATGGTTCTTGGTGCTTAGGGCCACTTCGATGCCGCGTAGTTTTCGTTCGCGCCCCCACTCTAACGCGCGTTCTAGCAGAGCCTGGCCCACCCCCTGTTGACGAAATTCCGGTGCAACCACATGCCGGCGAATGCGTCCTGTTTTCATCTCATGATTGACTTCAAGATGAATATATCCGAGGATGTTGTTGCCCCGGCGCGCGGCATAAAGGCCGTCTCCCCGCTGCCAGGCTTTGGTCAGGTCTCGGTCTTCGGGAGGGGTGGGAATGGTCATCGGTCGTGGCAAATGCACCAGATGAAACTGGACCTGAATGCGGCCAGCATCGTGGTGTAGGCTCATCTGCCAGACTTTGTTTGTGGTGAAGGAGGCGTCTAATTTGGCGCATTCGTTGAGATCGTGCAATGTGGGTCGTCGGATGTAGATCACAATTCGCCTCAATCTCAGTCGGTGGGAAGAGCTAAATGGGATAATGCTGCGGTGATGCTGGCGCCATTGCGCACCACATACGTGGGGATCTGGCTGGCCCAGAGCTCTGCAAGCAGGGAGCGGTGGGAGGGCGCGGGGCCAAATGTGGAAGCAGCGATCAGGACCACGGTGACATTGATTCCGCTGTGTCGATAATCGCGCAAGACGTTCACCCACGCAGGATCGACGGAGGGGGTAATGGCTACGACCGTAGTCGTGCGATTTAAATAATGCCGTTCGGCCAGAAGCACATGTGCAAAAGTGAGGCTGGAGATAGGTTCGACGATGGCCAGCATCTCCAGTATCTTTGTAAATTGTCGGTAGCCGCGATCGAGTTGCAGCACTTCTCGGTTGGGGGTGTAGGCAATCAGGCCGACCGCCCGCCGTTCCGCCAGATAGCGCTCAGCAATCGATGCTGCTGCGGATGCTGCGTATTCGAGAGTTGAAGGAATCAGGGTGGGGTTTTTCGCGAGGGGGCGCTGCCGTAACACGGCGGGCAGATCGGTGAGATCAGGCTCCTTCCATGGTTGAGAAAAGTGTACGTCTGCATCTAAATCGAGGAGTATCCAGATGTCACTGGTTGGATCCAACTCGAACTCTTTGACCATGAGTCTTCCAGTTCGGGCTGTCGATCGCCAGTGAATGCGATTGTAGCTATCTCCCGGGACATAATCGCGCACCGTGGCGACATTTGTGGTCAGGTAGTGTGTGCGATAATGAGCCACTTTGCCCCCGGGGAGATAGCCGGGAGGGAGGCGAAAGCCTGGAATTTCGAAGGTGGCCGGGTACACGAGTACGTGATGGGACTGGGGAATGGGTTTTTTCAACGCAAAGATGCCCAGTGGATCGCCACTGTACAGGGTGATCGGCCCCAGACGATATCGCCCTCGCCGTAATCCTGGGGTCTTGACCGTCCAGATCATCGGGCGTTTACGGCCTAACGAGACTAATACCCGGGAAGCGTGATGGCCGGGCAGGTTCGATTCGTCTCGGATTTCAACCCACAATTTTGACAACCAGCTTTGGTTGATGACTTCGAAGGACTCTTCGATGAAACGTCCCACCTGACTTCTAGGGGTGCGTAGCCGCCGTTTGATTTCCAATCCACGAAGATTTTGCCGCGCCCAAAACCAGGAGCCAAGCAACACCAGGGTGATGAAATAAAAGGTGTTGTAAAGCAGGTCTCGGCCGGTGATCAGTGCCAAAGCCAAGCTGATCAACCAGGTTAGGATAGCGATCCAGGTAGAAAGACGCACGATCAGAACGCGTGAAATGGCTCAAGCGGCGGGATGGACTCGTGTGCCTGGCACAGGCGTACTTTTCAGAATGTCTTGTACGATGGCTTGAGAGCTGATGTTTTTGATGCGTGCGGAGGGGCTAACGATGATGCGGTGGGCGAGTGTGGGGATGGCCAGGGTTTTGATGTCATCAGGGAGGACATATTCGCGGTTTTGCGCGGCGGCCAGCGCACGCGCGGTTTTGAAGAGCGCCAACGACCCTCTTGGACTGGCACCTAAATACACATCGGGATGCTCCCGCGTGGCTTGCGTGATGGAGACAATATAATCCTTGATTTGATCATCCACATACACCTGTTTGACGGCTTTTTGGGCTCTCATGAGCTCTTCGCGGCTGATGACTTGCTCCAGGTCCTGGATGGGATGATGGTCTTGTTGGGAATCGAGGATGGCGATCTCGTGGCGCCGGTCGGGGTAGCCAAGGTGAATGCGCATGATGAAACGGTCGACCTGTGCTTCGGGCAGCGGGAAGGTGCCTTCATATTCGATGGGGTTCTGGGTTGCCAAGACGAGAAAGGGGCGTTGCATGGTGTAGGTGACGCCATCAATGGTTACCTGGCGTTCCTCCATTGCCTCTAGCAAGGCGGCCTGGGTTTTGGGCGTGGCGCGATTGATTTCATCCGCCAGCACGATTTGGGCAAAGATGGGGCCCGCTCGAAATTCGAATTCCTGATTTTTTTGGTTGTACACCGAAACGCCAGTGACATCGCTGGGGAGCATGTCTGGCGTGAATTGAATACGATTAAATGAACAGCCGATGGAGCGGGCAATGGAGCGGGCGAGCATGGTTTTTCCCAATCCCGGCACATCCTCGATAAGCAGATGTCCTTCACAGAGGAGGGCCAACAAGGTGTGTTGTATGGCTTGCTCCTTGCCCAAAATCACCTGGGAGACATTGTTTGTAACGCGTTGAATGAAGGAATGAACAAGTGAGATATCGGACATAAGTCAAAATAATGGGGATTGTAGAGGGTGGAATTGAAAGGATTGTATCATAAGATAGGGATGAAAAGCTAAAGGAGGATATGTGCATAAAAAAACGCCCCAAGAGATGCTGGGGCGTTGGAATCTTCGGTTGATTGGGGTTTTAACCGGTGTTCTTCATGCCGATGACGACAGGAATCGTCCGCAGTAAGATTTTGATATCCAGCCAGATAGAAGCCTCTTCGATGTATTTTAGATCCCATTTGACGATTTCTGGGAAGGGGATGCTGCTACGTCCGTTGATCTGGGCCAAACCGGTAATGCCTGGCAGCACAGATAATCGAGGGAGATACCAGTCGAGATAAGCTTCGGCCTCGTAATCGATGGATGGCCGCGGCCCGACCAGGCTCATATCCCCTTTGAGGATGTTGAACAGTTGAGGCAATTCGTCGAGGCTGGTTTTACGGAGGATTTTCCCAACTCGGGTAATGACGCGGCCGTTGGTCGTGGGCTTCAAGAGGCCGTTGTTTTCTTTGGGCGCTTTGGTGATCTCACCGCGGATTACCTTTTGCGCGAATTCTTTGTTAAGTTGGGTGTGATCCTGAGTGTGGATCATCGAACGAAACTTGTAAAAGTCAAACACCTTACCGCCCAATCCCACGCGTTTTTGGATGATGATCGCCGGGCCCCCGTCATCCAGCTTGATTGCCAGGTAAATCAGCAGAAATAGCGGCGATAGCAACAGCAACATAAATAAAGCCGCGGTAAAGTCGAAGACACGTTTTGCAATTCGGTAGTATGTGGGT
>WFTO01000291.1 GCA_015485435.1 Anaerolineae bacterium
CTTCCGCGTCAGCCAGGCCCAAAAGGATTTTTTCTTTCGGCCGCGGCAAAGAAGGGATGGCCAGCAGCGTGTTTATCTGGCCCGCCCTGCTTGTGGTCCTGCTTCTTTCGATTTTCCCCCTGATCATCTCTCTTTACTTATCCTTTTCTCGATTCAAATTTGTCAAAGGCGGCTTTGAAGTCAAATGGATCGGGCTAGGAAACTACAAAAAATTGCTGGTGGGCAGCGAAAAAACTCATTTTTTGGGCAAAATGGAACAGCCCACGACGTTTGGATGGATTGTCTTCATCGGCGTCATCCTGCTGCTGACCTTTTCATGGATACGTTATGCGCGTAGCAACTACCGTACGACTGGCGGATTGATCTTTCGAACCGTGGTCTACGCCATCTTGATAGCGTTCACCTGGCTTCTGGTGATCACCACCATCAGTCAGGGTGGCCGGCCAGGGACGATGGTGGTCACATGGATTTATGTTTTCTTGGGAATTGCTGTTCAGTATGCCATCGCCTTGCTTTTAGCCGTTATCCTCACCCAACAATTGCCCGGACGACGTTTTTTCCGCGTGATCTTTCTTCTTCCAATGATGATTACGCCCGTGGGCATAGCCTACACCTTCCGCATGCTCACCGATACGAGCAAAGGCCCCTTCGCGCCTCTGTGGCAAGCAGCAGGCCTGGGCATGTATTCATGGGTGAACGATCCCTGGGGCGCGCGCATTGCTATCATGATCGGCGACGCATGGCAATGGATACCCTTTATGTTTATTGTACTTCTGGCGGCGCTGGAAGGGCAATCCATTGAACAACGCGAGGCCGCTCTGGTTGATGGCGCAAATCGATGGCAAATCTTCTGGCATATCACGATGCCTCAAATCATCCCTGTCACCATTACGGTCATCCTGATCCGCATGATCGAGGCTTTCAAGATCGTCGATTTGCCCAATGTACTCACCAACGGAGGCCCGGGCACAGCCACAGAATCGCTCACCCTGCACGCCTTCTTTGCCTGGCGCGCCCTGGATCTGGGTGGATCCGCCGCCATCGCCTACTCATTACTCATTGTCGTCACCTTCTTCGGCATCGCGTATATCAACATTTTGCGCCGTCGCTATGTGGAGGACTGATGTCCATCAAAACCCGTCTGTTTCGCAGAAAAAATATCAACGATCCTTCGCTTCTGGCCAAAATACTCTCCTATTCGCTCCTGGTGTTTTGGACGTTCGTGGTGCTCTTTCCCCTCTACTGGCTTGCTATCACCTCGGTGAAATTGCCGGTAGATGTGAATACCGGGCCGTACTATCTTCCCTTTGTCGATTTCCAGCCTTCACTTCACGCATGGCATTATGTGCTTCTGGGCGACCTGCAAAATGACACCATCCGCCCTTATATCAATACCGTGATCGTAGCCCTCACCAGTGCAACGCTGGCGTTGATTCTGGGCGCATCTGCGGCATACGCCCTCACCCGCTTCCGTTACAACCCCAAATTGGGCACTATTTTACTCTTTCTCGGAGCGTTGATCCTGGATGTCGTGCTCATCATGCTCGGCGTCAATTGGATGGTGGCGTTGGCTGTCAGCCTGGCCGTCTTTCTCATTCTGTTGCAGGGGCTGGGGAAACGATTCAAACGCTCGTTGGGCAACAATGACATCGCCTTCTGGCTCATCTCACAGCGTATGTTGCCGCCCGTGGCGGTCGTCATCCCTATTTACATCCTTTTTCAGCGATTGCACTTACTGGACACCCGCACCGCGCTTATCGTTACCTACCTGGCGGTCAATCTGCCGATTGTGGTTTGGCTGATGCGCGATTATTTCCAGAGCATTCCCATCGATCTGGAAGAAACAGCCGCTATCGATGGCGCATCCCGCTACCGCATTTTTATGTCGATCGTTTTGCCGTTATCCATTCCCGGTCTTGTCGCCACCTATCTGTTCGTGTTGGTGTTCGCCTGGAATGAGTATCTCCTGGCATTGTTTCTTTCTGGAGCCAATGCCCAAACGTTACCTTTGACCATTGCTGCGCAAAACGCCACCCGCGGGCCGCAATGGTGGTACATGTCGGTATTGATTCTGATCATGATAGCCCCTGTGATTCTCATCGCTATCTTCCTCGAGCGTTACATCGCCAAGGGTTTGCTCGTAGGCGCAGTCAAAGGCTAGTCGCCTCCTTTGCAGACATTTCTCCGTCCTCTTGATGATTCTTTCATAGCCCAATGTCTTCCTTGATTCTTGCCCACGACTTAGGCACCACTGGGGATAAAGCCACGCTTTTCAGCGAGGATGGCCAGGTAATCGCCAGCGTCTTCGCCCCCTATCCCACAATGTATCCGCATCCCGGTTGGGCTGAACAAGACCCGGCAGATTGGCGTCGGGCCTTATTTCAGACCACGCGCCAGCTTCTGGATGGCCGCAATATCTCGCCAAGCGAGATTGCCGTCGTCAGTTTCAGCGGCCACATGAACGGCGCGGTTCTAATCGACGCCTCTGGCTCCCCGATTCGCCCAGCCATCATCTGGGCAGACCAACGCGCCATCAAAGAAGAGGCCTGGATCCACGCCGCGCTAGGCGCTGAACGCGTCTACCAGATCACCGGCAATCGGATCAGTCCCGCTTACACCGCCGCCAAACTGTTATGGATCAAAAATCATGAGCCCGACATTTACGCTCGGACACAACACGTGTTGCAGGCAAAAGACTACGCAGCATTTCTTTTCAGTCAAGAGATCGCAACCGACTTTTCCGACGCGTCCATGACGCTGCTCTTCGATCTGTCGCAACGAAGCTGGTCGCAAGAAATTCTGGATACTTTGGAAATCTCTACAGACCTGCTTCCGCCCGCGTATCCTTCGGCAACCCCAATTGGTGCCGTCAGCCGGGAAGCAGCCAGCGAGACAGGCTTGCTGGCTGGCACGCCTGTCGTGATCGGCGGCGGTGACGGCGCCTGCGCCACGGTCGGCGCAGGCTCGGTAGCGGTAGGCGACGCTTACACCTATATCGGATCCTCATCCTGGGTGGCGCTTACCACCCGTCAACCCGTCCTCGATGCACGACAACGCACTTTCAACATCGCCCATCTTGTTCCAGAAGCCAATATTGCCCTAGGAGCCATGCAAACGGCTGGTGGCGCCCTGGATTGGCTCGAACACCTCCTCCGTCCCCCACATCTGCCCCAACCTGATTACGCATCATTGGATGAGGCGGCCAGCCAGGCGCCCCCCGGAGCCCAGGGCTTACTCTTTCTTCCCTATCTTAGAGGTGAACGTAGCCCCCTCTGGAATCCTCTGGCGCGCGGTGCGTTCATCGGTCTGACCATGCAGCACGGTCGGGGCGAACTTACCCGCGCGGTTTTCGAAGGCGTTGCTATGAATCTGCGGGCCATCCTCGACATCCTTCGAAGCCAAGGTCTCTCGGTGGAGTTCATGCGATTGATAGGCGGCGGCGGAAAAAGCGCCACATGGCGACAAATCCTGGCTGACATCTTCGCGCTCCCCGTACGGCGATTGGCCATCCCAACAGAAGCGACGGCATTGGGCGCTGCCATCGCTGGAGGCGTTGGAATCGGCCTTTATCCAGATTACAGCGTTGTCCAAACCATGATCCCCATCATCGATACAGTCACCTCCAACCCCGAAACAGTAGCTTATTACAGCCGGCTCTATCCCATCTTCCACGTCACTTACACCGCACTGGAACCCATTTTTTCGCGCCTCCACCAGCTTTCAATAACAGAACAGCCATCCTCCAGTAATTAAACTTTCAGTAGGACGGCACACAAGCGTGCGCCAATGCCGATACAAACCCAAAGCGTCCAGTCTGATGTGTCATCCGCCTGAATCACCCACAACAACCATCGGCGGATAGCGCATTCTCCTCAGCGCAGCAATCATTTAATTTTCCAAGCACACTTTCACAATCACACATGACCATGCAAACCAACTGGCAAGGCGTCACCGACACCGAATGCGTACCCTGTTATGGATGGCATCACTGCATTCACATCCATAATAATGACATCGAATTGTTTATTACCACCGATGTTGGCCCAAGGATAATCCATCTTGGATTCCTGGGCGAGCACAATGAATTCGCCGTATATCCAGAGATGCTCGGACTAACGGGAGGAGACAGCTGGCGTATTTATGGTGGACACCGGCTTTGGCACGCTCCCGAAGACCCTGTCCGCACCTATTGGCCCGACAACCATCCCGTCCATTTCGAAATTCACGAAGGATTTGTGCGTTTTATCCAGCCCATTGAAGAAAATACTGGTCTGATCAAAGAAATCGACATCGCTTTACACCCCGAACGACCCCAGGTGCGCGTCACCCATCGTCTTCGCACCCAAAACCTGTGGCCCATTCCCCTGGCTCCCTGGGCCCTTTCAGTGATGGCGCCAGGCGGCGTGGCCATCCTCCCTCTCCCTCCCCGCGGGACTCATCCCGAAATGCTTGCGCCCACCAGCACTTTAACCCTTTGGCCCTACACCAACATGTCGGATCCCCGCTGGACCTGGGGGGAGCGCTTCGTTCTTCTCCGCCAAGAGCCAGGAAACGATACCCCGCAAAAAATTGGAGCCTACACCCCCGACGGCTGGGTTGCCTATGCTCATCAGGACCACGTGTTTATCAAACAGTTTCAAGTGATTGCCGACGCCGCCTATCCAGACATGAATAGCACGGTCGAACTATTTACCAACGGCGAGATGCTGGAGGTGGAGACCCTGGGGCCGTTGCGCGTTGTCGCTCCCGGCGACGAAGTCACCCATACCGAACTATGGACCCTGGCCCGCCATATCCCCCAGCCTCAGAGTGAAACCGATGTAATTCATGCCATTCTTCCGCTCATAGAGGGGTAAACTCACCTATGTCTGGTCCTTATGTCCTCGGTATCGATTTTGGCACACTATCAGGGAGAGCCGTTATCGTCGATGTCTCCAACGGCGCAGAGCTAGCTACGGCAGTCCAGCCCTATCAGCATGGCGTCATCGACCGACGACTGCCTGATTCAAACGTCCTCTTGGAACCGGATTGGGCCCTACAAGACCCCAACGATTATCTGGATGTGCTCAAACACGCCGTGCCCGACGCCCTGACGCAAAGTGGTATCGACCCTGCGAGGGTCATTGGCATCGGCGTTGATTTCACATCCTGCACCATGTTGCCTACCACTGCGAATGGCGAGCCACTTTGCAACTTGCCACAGTGGCGCAACCATCCCCACGCCTGGGTCAAGCTGTGGAAGCATCACGCCGCTCAGCCCGAGGCCGACAAAATCAATGCCATCGCTCGGGAACAAGGATTCTCACACCTTCTGGCCCGCTATGGCGGCAAAGTCAACTCAGAATGGTTCCTGCCAAAGGCCTGGCAGATTCTAGATGAAGACCCCGATGTCTACGAAGCGGCGGATCGGCTGATCGAAGCGGGGGATTGGATCGTCTGGCAGATGACAGGGGTGGAAACCCGCAACGCCTGCGCCGCAGGTTACAAAGGGTTGTGGTCGAAAAAAGATGGCTTCCCCCCAACCGCATTCTTCCGCGCCCTGGACCCACGACTAGAAACCATTGTTGACGAGAAGATGTCGCATGCGATTTTGCCCCTGGGCGCGCGGGCAGGCAGCCTGACCGAACAAGCCGCCGCCTGGATGGGCTTACCGCCAGGCATTGCCGTCGCCGTCGCCGTCATCGATGCGCATGCAGCCGTCCCCGCCGCCACCGTCTCCGGCCCCGAACGCATGGTCATCATTATGGGCACATCAAACTGCCACATGGTGGTCAGCGAAGAGGAAGTCATCGTCCCAGGTATCAGCGGAGTGGTCGCCGATGGCATCCTCCCCGGGCTCTTCGGATATGAAGCAGGACAAGCCTGCGTGGGCGATCACTTCGCCTGGTTCGTTGAAAACATCGCGCCCGCGGCCTATCAACAGGAAGCAAACAAACAAGGCATCAGCCTTTACGCACTTCTTGAAGAAAAGGCCGCTCAACTGCAACCAGGCGAATCGGGCCTGATTGCATTGGACTGGTGGAACGGCAATCGTTCCATTTTGGTTGATGCAGACCTGACAGGAATGATGGTTGGCATGACTCTGGCCACCAAACCCGAAGAAATCTTTCGAGCCTTGATCGAAGCGACTGCGTACGGCACACGCATGATCATCGAAACATTTACAAAGCACGGCATTCCCGTGCGAGAGATCGTGGCCACTGGCGGATTGCCCGATCAAAACAAACTGCTGATGCAGATCTACGCAGACGTCACAGGGCTTCCCATCTATATCGCCGCCTCGCGGCAGACATCCGCCTTGGGCGCAGCCATGCATGGCGCGGTGGCTGCCGGGGCAATGCAAGGAGGATACGACACTCTCACCGATGCGGCTGCACATATGGCCGGCCTGCGAGATGAACGCTACCACCCAATTCCTGAAAACCAAGCCATCTATGAAGCGCTTTATGAGGAATATCGAATTTTGCACGATTACTTCGGTCGTGGTGAAAATAGGGTAATGAAACGGCTCAAAACCATTCGCAGAGCCCAAAAGACCCTAACCTAACATCCTTAATCTCTCGAGGAAAGAGACGTGTCGAAAGAAAACCGACTCACAGAACGACGTCAGGCCATTATTGCAGCCCTGGAAGATGTAGGACAACTCTCTGTCGCCGAATTGAGCGAGCGTTTCGGCGTATCCGAAGTAACCATCCGCGCCGATCTCCAGGCTTTAAGTGATCAGGGGCTCATCCAACGCATCCGGGGCGGCGCGATGATCGCTTCTGTCTTGCCTGATCTCTCGTACGAAGTGCGTAAAAAGCTCAATGCCGCTCAAAAAGCCCGCATTGGGCAAATGGCGGCCACAATGATCCAAAGCGGCGACACTGTCGTGCTGGATGCCAGCACCACCGCCCAGGCCGTTGTCCCTTACCTCAAACGTCTGAGCGAGGTCACGGTCATCACCAATGGGCTAAAAGTAGCCATGTCCATGGTGGCCTTCCCCAACATCCATGTCGTCCTGGTTGGCGGGACGTTACGTCGCGAGGGGTTATCGTTGGTGGGCCCGGTCGATTGCGGCATCCTCGCCGACATACATATCCGCATTGGCTTTTTTGGTGCCCGAGGGTTCACTATCGAGGAAGGCTTGACCGACGTCAATATCGACGAAGTCCGAACAAAACGTCAACTGGTGCAGCGATGTCGGGAAGTTGTGGGCGTTATTGACGCCAGCAAATGGGGCCGCATCGCCACCTCGACCTTCGCCTCTCTGGACCAGATCGACGCCATCATTACGGATGATGAAGCTCCCTCTGACTTGGTCGCCGCGGCCCGCGCTCGCGGCGTTGATGTGATTACTGTCTAAGCACTCACACCTCGCCCGTTCCATACTGCGAACAAACCTTCTGCTCTCACAAAAGGATAGGGACCATGAATTTTCTGGCTTTTGATCTTGGCGCATCTAACGGTCGCGCCCTTCTGGGAAAATTCGATGATGGGCGTCTCGAAATCATCGAGTTGCATCGTTTCCCCAACGAGCCAGTGTCGTTGCCATCCGGTCTCTACTGGAATATTCTCAGCCTCTGGGCCGAAATCAAACAGGGACTGCGAGCCGCCGCGCCTTATCATCCTGTGAGTGTAGGCATTGACACTTGGGGCGTCGATTTCGGTCTGTTGGACCGCAACGAGACGCTCATCGGCAATCCCTACCACTACCGAGATCGCCGCACCGAGGGCATGATGGAGGAGGTCTTCCAACGCGTCCCCAGAGAGGATATCTACGCCCGCACGGGTATCCAGTTTCTGGCTCTGAATAGCCTCTATCAACTTTACGCCATGGTGCACAACCAGGCCCCAGCGTTGGAGATCGCCGAGACCTTTTTGCATATCCCCGACCTGTTCAATTTCTGGCTCACCGGTCGCAAAGTGAGTGAATTCACCATTGCCACCACAAGCCAATGCTATAGCCCTTTAGACAGCACCTGGGCCTATGCCATGTTAGAAGCCCTTGACATCCCCACCCATATGTTTCCAGAGATCGTTCCGCCAGGAACCCCTCTGGGCGCCCTCCGGCCTCAACTTGCTCATAGCGTTGGCATCGAGAACCTGACCGTTATCGCGCCAGCCTGCCATGATACAGGCTCCGCAGTGGCCGCGGTGCCGGCATCCAACGATGATTTCGCCTGGTTGAGTTCAGGAACCTGGTCCATCCTCGGCGTCGAGGCGCACTCACCCACCCTTACTCAACAGGCGCTTGCCTACAATTTCACCAACGAAGGCGGCGTGTTCCACACCTGGCGCCTTTCGAAAAACATCTCCGGTCTTTGGTTTGTGCAGGAATGCAAGCGGGAATGGCGTTTTTCTTATGATGAATTGACCCATCTCGCTTCCGAAGCTGAACCTTTCCTGGCCGTCATCGATGTAGATGATCCCATCTTTTTCCATCCGGGCGACATGCCCCAAAAAATTCAGGACTACTGTGCAAAAACAGGGCAAGCCATTCCCAAAACAGAGGGTGAAATCGTTCGAGTGATTCTCGAAAGTCTGGCGCTTAAATATCGATATGTATTGGAACAGCTAGATGAACTCCGCGGAAAAAGGCATCAGCCCCTTCATATCATTGGCGGAGGCGTTAAGAATCAACTATTGAATCAATTCACAGCCAACGCCACCGGCCGTCTGGTGATCGCTGGGCCAGTAGAAGCCACCGCTATTGGCAATATCCTCATGCAAGCGATCGCCATGGGGCACCTCTCTGGCTTATCGGATGCACGAGCCATTGTGCGGCACTCCTTCCCACCCACCCAGTATCAGCCTCGCCCCGACGCCCGCTGGGACGCGGCCTATGAGACCTTGTGTTCATTGACCGCGCGCATAACCCACTGATGCCTCAGCATCTGATTTCCTGCATTTTCCTCTGTACAGCCCTGGCCCACGTCAACTATCCACTCCCATTCCTTGGAGCTGTCATGTCGTCTATCGACAACCCCACAGACCAACTCGAGCGCACCCTCAACAGCTTTGATGCGCCCACCCGCGTACACTCGCTAACCAAGCTTTTGACCCAAGTGCAACATGGAGCGCAAAGCCTGCCCGAGCCTCAAGAAGTGGCCAACATGCACGCCCACACCTTCTTCTCTTTCAACGCTTATGGCTACTCCCCCGCCGCCCTGGCCTGGCATGGTCGAAAAGCAGGCTTGAAGCTCATGGGCATCGTTGACTTCGATGTATTGGATGGGGTGGATGAATGGATCTGGGCCAGTGATTTGGTTGGATTGAGAGGAAGCGCAGGATTGGAAACTCGCGTGTTTATCCCCGAATTCGCAGACACTGAGATCAACTCACCTGGCGAGCCCGGCGTTGCCTATCACATGGGCATCGGCTTCACCTCGAGCCAGATACCCCCCACCACCTTGGAGATCGCTGACGACCTCAAGAACCGCGCAAGCGCTCGCAATCGCGCCCTCGTCAATCGGGTAAACGCCTATCTGCATCCCGTCACCCTCGATTATGAACGCGACGTGTTGCCGCTGACCCCCAAAGGCAACGCCACCGAGCGTCATATCGTTCTCGCCTACATTCGCGCCGCCCAGCGTCAATTAGCCGACCCCGTGGCTTTTTGGGCCGAAAAATTGGAAATGCCCCCAAAAACCATCCAGGAACGCATGGGCAACGACGGCGACGCCCCCGCATTTCAAAACATCATCCGTAAAAAATTGATGAAGCGGGGAGGCGTTGGGTATGTACAGCCAAGCCCTCACACCTTCCCCAACCTTGATACCTTCCATCGATTGATCACCGCCTGTGGCGCCATCCCCTGCGCCGCCTGGCTTGATGGCGAATCAGAAGGGGAGCAGCGCATGGATCAGTTGTTGGAGATGATGATCGCCCAAGGCGTCGCCGCCATCAACATCATCCCCGACAGAAACTGGAACATCGCCGACCCGACGTTGCAACAACGGAAACTCGAGAACTTATATCAACTCGTCGACCTGGCTCAACAGTTGGATTTGCCCCTGCATATCGGCACTGAAATGAACAGCTTCGGTCAAAAATTCGTCGATGACTTCGATGCGCCACCTCTGGCCCCGCTGCGGCAGACATTTCTGGATGGCGCCTATTTTGTCTATGGACACGTCATGATGCAGCGCGCGCTTGGTCGTGGCTACCAAAGTCCCTGGACGCATTCGCATCTACCCAGCAGACGCGATCGCAATGACTTCTTTTCCCATATAGGCCATTTGATCCCACCTGGCCCCCACGGATTAAGGGTATTGCGCCGGATTGATCCGGACCTGTCTCCTGCGGCCATCTTGACCCAACTCGAAAAACAACAACCATCATCACAAGCGTCAGCCCCCACGCGGCATGGTGGGCTGACGACGATTCATTGAGGAGCCAATTTTATGTCCGATAAACTGGAAGCTTATAAAAAAGCCGAAGGCCCCATCCCTCCGACCTACCGACGCTGGCATTTGTACGACGCTGGACTCGAAAATCTGGGAGATAACGACCAGCCCGCCGAGGTCCCCACGCCCGAACCTGGCCCCGATGAGCTATTGGTGCGCCATGACGCCTGCGGTCTATGTTTCTCTGATATCAAAGTTATTCGCCTGGGGGAAGATCATCCTCGCATTTATCGCAACATGCGGGAAAACCCAGTGGTTTTGGGCCATGAAATTGCTATGACCGTCGTACGCGTGGGTGAAAAGCTTCGTCAAAAATATCACCCAGGAGACCGGTTTACCATCCAGGCCGATATTTTTGTTGATGGGGTTGGGTATGCTTATGGTTACGAAATCCAGGGAGGATTGTCGCAATACAACATCATTGATCAACGCATCCTCAACGGCGATGATGGCAATTACTTAATCCCAGTCAAGCCTACCACTGGCTACGCCGAAAGCGCGCTCACCGAACCTTGGGCTTGTGTTACCGCAGCCTATGAACTGAGCTATCGAACCCATCTCAAACCGGGTGGCGTCACCTGGATCATTGGCACGCATGCCGACCCCAATCAAACCTACAGCCTCAGCGCGGGTTTCGATGCAGGCTCCCACCCGGACCATCTTCTCCTCACCGACACGCCCTCCTATCTGGCCGACGCCCTGAAAGCCCGAGCCGCGGAGCTGGGCGTCCAGGTCTCTGAAGTCGCGGATGTTTCAGCCCCACCCGTGGAGTTTGTCGACGACATCATCCTGCTGGGCGCAACCGCCGACCTCATCGAACGGGTGAGTCCCTGGTTGAATCATTTCGGCATTGTCGCCATCCTGGCCGATGGGCCTCTAGACCGCCCCGTGCAGGTCGATATCGGTCGTGTTCACTATAACCGCTGGCTGTACGTAGGCGCGCGTAGCGGCGAAATCACCGACGCCTATGCCAACATCCCTGTGCGATCTTCGTTAAAACCAGGAGGAAAAGCCTGGTTTGTCGGTGCAGGCGGCCCCATGGGAAGAATGCACGTGCAACGAGCCATTCAAAAAGCCAATGGTCCGCAAACCATCGTCTGCACCGACGTCAGCGACCATCGATTGCAAGCGGTTGAAAACTCTTTCGGCGAGGAAGCGCGCGCCAAGGGCATCGACTTCATCTGTCTGAATCCCATGCATCGTGAAGTGTACGAAGCAGGGATGGCCCCGTTCAAGGAACAAGGATTCGATGACATCATCGTCTTGGCGCCGATCCCGCCGGTCATTGCGGATGCAGCCAACTGGCTAGCCCCGGAAGGTGTGATGAACATCTTCGCGGGCGTGGCCCGTGGCACCACCGCCCCACTGGACCTCAGCGAGCTTTACCTGAAGGATGTGCGCTTCATCGGTCATTCCGCCTCATCCATCGACGATCTGCGCCTGATGTTGCATGAAACGGAATCGGGCGAACTTTCGCCCAACCGTTCCGTGGCTGCAATAGGCTCCTTGAGCGCGGCCAAAGAGGGGCTGAAGGCCGTGCAGGATCAACGTTTCCCAGGAAAGGTGGTCATTTATCCCAATATCAAAGAATTCCCCCTCACCGCTTTGCCCGACCTCAAGGATATCCTGCCCGAGGTTTACGCCAAACTAAAAAACGGCAGGGAATGGACCAATGAAGCGGAAGAAGCGTTCCTGCGGATCATGCTCCCATAATGAGCGATCGCAATGGCGCTCCAACCACGTCACCCCTCAACATTCCAGGAAAACAAGCCTTATGTCATGCAAACCATTGCTCGAAGACCGGATCGCCCTGGTCACTGGCGGCGCCCAGGGTTTGGGACGGGCCATCTGCGAACGGCTGGCCCGGGAAGGATGCCATGTCGTCGTTGCCGACCTTAACCTGTCCGGGGCCGAGGAAACTGCCGCGGCCATCGCCTCCGAGCACCACCGCCGCACCCTCGCCATTGGCGTGGACGTCACCAACGAAGCCCAGGTTGAGCGCATGTTTCAACGCACCATCGAGGAATTCGGTCAGGTAGACATCGTCGTTTCCAACGCGGGCATCCTTATCGCCGAAGCCATATGGGACTTTCCTGCGGACAAGTGGCGGGCCGTGATCGACGTTAACCTGGTTGGCTACTTCCTCGTAGCCAAACACGCCGCCCGAACAATGATCCCCAAACGCAAAGGAGTCATCATTCAAATCAACTCTAAGTCGGGCAAAAAAGGCAGCTACAAAAACTCGGCCTACGCGGCCAGCAAATTCGGAGGCATCGGACTCACCCAAAGCATCGCCCTAGACCTGGCCGACTATGGCATCCGCGTCAACGCCATTTGTCCGGGCAACCTCCTCGACTCTCCCCTCTGGGTGAACTCCCTTTACAAACAATATGCGAAAAAATGGGGCATTTCCGAAGAGGAGGTGCGACAAAAATACGTGAATCAGGTGCCGATGAAACGCGGATGCACTTACGAGGACGTCACCAATGTCCTCGTGTTTCTGGCATCGGATCAGTCCAGCTACATGACCGGACAGGCCATCAACGTCACTGGCGGCCAAGAAATGCGGTGACCCAGCCCTTGCCAGGCCACTCCATCAACGAAAACAACGCCCCGGCCATGGGGTTTCCCAGACCGGGGCGTCGCTCCAACCCACTCAACCCAAAAGGAGGAAGAGCAACAATCATATAAAAAACGTTGCAGCAATGATGGTTTGTTCCCTGTGAGAACAAACCAGCCACAGAGCGTACATGAACATTACACGCCGAGTCTGTTTCGCCGTACAATCTCAGCAAGCGCCTGCTGAGTAGAAGGCTTGTGACCCGGCAACGGCAAAATGCGTTCGTGAAGAGCGTCGATAATCCAACTTTTCTGGGGAAAGAAGTAAGCTTCCAGCTCGGCCGGCGGGGTGATCCAGTTGCGAGAGCCGAGGACCACGGGCGGGCCATCAAGATAATCGAAGGCAAGCTGACCAAGATTAGAGGCAACCGTATGCATGAAGGAGCCTCGTTCTACAGCATCGGACACCAACAACACCTTACCTGTTTTCTTTACCGAAACGACCAGAGGCTCATAATTAAGGGGATTGATGAAGCGCAAGTCGATGACCTCAGCAGAGACGCCGTACGTGGAAGCCAGCTCCTCCGCGGCCTCCAGCGCACGATATAGCACCGCCCCTAGGGTCAGAATGGTCACATCCTGGCCCGTTCTGCGCACCACGGGCTCTCCCATGGGCACTTCGTAATAATCGATGGGGACGCCCCCTTCCACCAGAATCTCGGGCTCGGGATAAAGCCGTTGACTTTCAAAGAAGATGACGGGATCCGTGCCTCGCAGGGCCAGATTGAGCATGCCTTTGGCATCATACGGCGTGGCTGGGAACATCACCTTCAACCCGGGGATGTGTGCGACAATAGATGACCAGTCCTGCGAATGTTGCGCCCCATATTTGGAGCCGACCGACACGCGCAGCACCAGGGGCATTTTCAACACGCCCGCGGACATGGCCTGCCATTTGGCCATTTGATTGAATATCTCATCTCCTGCGCGGCCCATGAAATCGGTGTACATCAACTCGGCAACAACCCGACCACCAGAGAGGGCGTAGCCAACAGCAGCGCCCACAATTGCAGCCTCAGAAATCGGGGTATTGAATAATCGATGGTAGGGCAACGCTTCGGTAAGGCCACGATAAACTCCGAAGGCGCCACCCCAATCGCGATTCTCTTCACCCCAGGCCACCATGGTGGGGTCCTGGTAAAATCGATAGATCATCGCTTCAAACAGAACTTCGGCATACGTGACCGCCCGCATATTGGAAAGCTTCTTGCCCTCGGCGTCAAGGCCAAAACGCGCCTTCTTGGTGGTCAGGCCAAAACGCGTTTTTTCGATGGGCAATAAAACTTCGGGAGCGCCCTCCTCCAGCCTGTCCGCGGTCTCGTTGGAAAACATCAAACGCTCCAGAGCAGGGCCGTTTAAGTCCAATCTGGGTGAAAGGTCCAAATCAATCGCCGCTTTGAAGACGTTAAGGATACGATCCTTGATGGCCGCGTGGATGGCTTCAAGATCATGCGCCTGCGCGTGCCCATGCTCTACCAGGTATCGGCCAAAAGCCACCAGAGAATCTTGCTCCTTCCAGGCCTCCAGCTCCTCCTTGGTGCGATAGGCCATGGCGTCCGACGGAGAATGTCCCGAAA
>WFTO01000292.1 GCA_015485435.1 Anaerolineae bacterium
GATAACGGCCGGCGGAAGATGTCAAAGCGCACCACGTTATACTCATCCGCAGTTTGCCAGGAGAGTCGCACCGCGCCCTGAACGCCAACAGCCTGTAGTTGGGTGAATGTTACGGCTGTCGGTTTGGCTTGACAGATGGTATTCGTTTTCAGGGCGAGGGCGGCGTCTCCAAGAAGGGTATATGTTTCAATCAAGTCGAGGTATTGGCTGCCCGTTTGTTCCCATAAATATTGCTTGGCATAGCTGGTGGCCTGACCCAAACGGGCATGCCCTTGATAAAAGAACGCAAGCATCAACCCTTTTTCCAGCACATCATGGCCTGTTGCCAGCCCAAAGCCTGTGGATGACCAGCTGGCAATGGCGCCATGAATGGGAAAACGCACCTGGTATTCCCCCAATGCATCTTGGGTTGGGTCTTGAAAATAACCTTCGAAACAAGTCATGCCTAGCATCAGGGGTAAACAGGGGCCATTGGTGAGTGCATAAACATCATTTTGATCCCATAAATGCTCTCGAGCCCAGTAGGTTGTGGTCGCATGCCCTACATAACTGACGAAAAGTGCGCCGGTCATATTCAGGCTGGCAGCTAGTTGGGCAGGACATTCGCTGGCGAGGGTGGGATTGGTGACGTCACAAGTCTGACCGAGATAGAATTTGTTGATGGTGTAGGCTTCGGGGACATATTTCACCGTGTTGGTTGGTGGATCATCGTAACCATCCGCGATGCGATCAGAGAATTCATAAAAGTTGCCTCCGCCTCCTTCCAGATTGTCTGCATAGAAGATGGTTTGATAATTCCACTGTCCACATGAGCAGACGGTTTCATAATCAATGATTTTGTCCACCATGGCTTGAGCTTCTTGGGGCGTGTTTGCCGGCAAACGTCCTATGCCGATATCAGGTACTGGATCAAGGCCGTCAATGCTGACGAAATGGTTATCGGAAGCGGTTTCGCCGAGCGTCGGGTCCACCAGGGCCAGGTAAGGGGGGATGAATGTGGGGTGGGTGTTTCCATATCCGCGCATGTCGTAGGAGCCATCGCCAAGGAGGGTGACATATTGCGGCGCCGGAAGGGTCCATTGGTGATAAGCGTAAGCCAAGAAATCGCGAATGGCTTCTGCGGACATCATCCCACCGTTAAATTGGTCATAAATGGTTTGCACATCGATCAGGGCCACGCGAAAGTCGTTAGAACGATATTGAGCGAGGCGCAAAGCATCATCCCAGAAATCTGCATGGGTGATGAGGATGTAATCCGCACCATTTGTGGCTTGCAACAGATCGGCGGGCGTATAAGCAGAGGTTTTGGGCGTGACACGAGTGATGCTAGCGGGAGTAAGACGAGCGGCGGGGGTTAATGCGATATATTTGCTGCCGATGATGGCGTTATCGCCCACAGTGATGGTATAGGGCCCAGGCCCAGTGATGCTTCCACCTTCGATCTCTTTTGGTGACATAAAATCGGTAACATCGTATACGGCGATGTCGTTCGTCTGGAACCCTCCGATCTGAAATGTCTGCGGTCCAGCGGTAGATGCTCGGAAAGTCAAGCGGTCGTTTTCGGCCGTGAAATCATCGGCGTAGGTGATCTGTATCCAGTTCACATAAGCCTGATCGTATGATTTGCCTGTGTCATTTATCAGAGCAAGGGTGATTGTATTGATTCCCTCATTCAGTAAGGATTGTGAAAATGTCGTGGTGGCTGTATAGATTTCATTGTCGCTCCACGGCCCGGGATCATCGAGTATGCGGGTATTGTTGATGAATATTTGTAGATGATGAGCTCCGCTGTAAAATCCCAAAAAGGTGGCTGTGATGGTTGCCGAATAGTTCCCAGAGGGTAAATGGGCGGTTTGAAAATCGTATTGTCGGCTGCCTGTTTGATTTTCTCCTACCGCTCTTATCAAATCTCCATACCAGTGATCGGCTCCTTCGCGAAATGGATAGGCGGATTGATACCAAACATTTTGTTCCAATCGAACCGTGTGTGAAAATGTGCTTGCGTTGGGAGCGCTGGGCAAGTTGCCCTTTGCAGGGATGCGCCATCCATTGGTCCCCCCATACGTCAACCAGTAAATATTGTCGTTTGTGTATTTATTGGTGGCTATTAGACCGTCGTAATATAAGGAATCGACGGATCGACCGTAGAAAAGGAGCGTATCTGATGCATTGAATTGACCATCCGCTTCTCCTATGACGAGGATGGGTATCTCTTGCCCCTGATAGTACATCCGCAGCGTACGAGGATCCAGGGTGTCAACGGGCAGACCAGCCGTTTGAAGGTCCGTATAGGTAAGTTGAAACAACCCATCTTCGTTGACAGCCACGCGCCAGGCTGGTGATGGCGGACTCCATGGCGTGGGAATCGTCTGGGATAGGTTCTTTTCATGTCGAATTTCACCATAAGCAGGTATTGTGACCACGCCCACTCCCACGCCAAACAGGATCAAAAGCCAGAGCAGGCTGATAAAGGCATGGTGTATCACTTTTGTTTTATTATCGCTGAGTTCACCGTTTTTTACAAGGCGGGTTTTTAAGGGGTGTGTTCGCATAATTTGTTTGCCCCCTGTGGTTTTCCAGCACGAATGCAGACATGGTGGTTTTTAGGCGTTTAGGCGCGCTTGCGACAAAAACCCCTCGCCCGTGTGATGGACGAGGGGTTTTTTAACCTCATTGTGGGCTGTTATGGACTCTTTGGTCAGGATTTCTTACCATGCTCTTGCCAATTCTCAATGGATTCATGCGACCAGAGAAGGGGCAATCCTTTGTGGATAGATTATTGCATGGCAAATGGAGAGCGACGCATCAGCACATGGATGACTTCGGAGTTGACAATGCGGCCATCAAGGAGGACGGTTTGTAAGATGTAATCATAGAGGCCCGTGGGCAGCCCTGGGTCTCGGAGGGTGTATTCGCCGCCCTGGTCCATGCCCGACCATTGCGCAGGGATGAAATCGCCTACGGGCGTCGTTTGTTCGCCGGAGACCCGCCGCCGCAGGATTTGGAAACCGGCGATATTCAATTCGCTACTTGTCTCCCATGTCAAGACGGCGTCTTCATCCGATGTCGAGGCCGCGAAACTGGTGACAAAGAGACCTGTGGGCTGCAGGATCTTGACGGGTACGAAGTCAACATCCTGCAGTTGCGCATCGATGGACTGGGGTTGGAAGGCGCCATCAGGGCCATCGGGGTCGATGAGGATGTCATGCGCATAAGCCATGTTTCTGGTTTCCCCAGTGGGTTCTTGGCTCGTATCTTGTTTTGCTGTGAAC
>WFTO01000293.1 GCA_015485435.1 Anaerolineae bacterium
CTCTGAAACGCCTCTGATGAGGTCATAAAAAAGCCAGGAGCCACATTCCGCGCGGCTCCTGGTTGCATGGGGATTTGAGATGTAGCCGTTGGTTTAGAAGTCTTCCTCCTCTTCCTCGACGAACAGTTCGCGGCCTGAGAGCATAAATGCCGCGATGATCATTAAAATGAGGAAGGGAATGACAGCAATCGTCACAGACATTTGTCCTTTTTCGCCCGTGAAGCCCATTAAGGTTTGACCTGATAACCCCATGGCCACCAGATCGCCGACAATCAGACCGCCCCAGGCGCCAACCATCATCAGGATGGCGCCGAGCTTGGGCTGGAAGCCTTTGCCGACCTCCTCAGGACTCATAATATCGGTCCACAATAAGCCCCATTTGCGAATGCGTGGATAGAGCAACGTAAGGAGGATGGGGCTGAGGATGAAGCCGGCAGCGAAGTTGTTGATGGTGATAAAGGTGGCCAGGAAGGCAAATGGGACCAGGCCTGCCAGGTCCAGGTACCAGCCAATAATGACGCCACAGGCTGCCGCCGCCGTCAAGAGAATGATTTCGAATGCAATCAGCTTACGCAACGTGTTGGTGGTGGGGGCGGGATCATCCTTAGGAACCAAACCGAACATTGCTCCCCACATCTTGTAGGGCACAAAACCCAATGCGAAATTACCAAAGAAACCAAAGATTGAACCAGGGCCAAAGGTTCCCCCAAAGATATCTCCAATGAGATTGCCGATGGCAGAGCCCCACGCGCCAGCAGGCCCGAATAACAGACCGAAAATGGGTGGGAAGACATTGGCTGGCCGGATTTCGGTGATTCCGGGCACGATTACAATGCCCCCTTTGAAAGCGATGAGAAAAGCTGCGTAAATAGCTGCGGAAAGAGCCACCAGGATGATCATCCGGGTGTGTTGCCACATACGTATGACTTCCTTCATGATACCATTCCTCCGAGATAAATGAATGATGGCTGGAAACTCGAACGGATGTGTGTACAGTGGCGTGATCAGCATCAGATCATAGGCAACCTCCTGTTGATGTCGTTGTGGGGGGCGTTATGCTTTGGGTGGATGCGTGACGAGAACTGCGTGATTGCATATACAATTATACGCGTTTGTTCTCTCAAGCGTATGGATACATAATGCAAGCAATGATGAACGCAACTCATCCATCCCTTCAGAAACGATACGGATGCTAGGTTCCATTCCTGCGGCCCAATTGATAGAGATGGCAACCGCGGCGAAGTGGATTCCAAGTTCGCGTGCCAGGGTTGCTTCCTGGGCGCCGGTCATGCCTACGACGTCGCCGCCCAGTTTGGCGTAGGCGCGAATTTCTCCAGGGGTTTCAAATCGAGGACCGTTGGTGCACACGTAGACGCCTGTGGAGCGGATGTTGAGGCCAAACTGAGACGCGTGTGCGAGGAGTTGCTTTCGCAAAGTAGAACAATAGGGGGGGCTCATGATGGTGTGGGCCACACCAGTGTTGCCACCCTCATAAAATGTAGAGATGCGCCCTGTGGTGAAATCAAGGAAGTCGTCTAGCGCGATCAAACTTTTCGGAGGGATATCGGGATGAATGGAGCCTACCGCATATACAGCCAACGCAGCTTCGACCTCCAACATGGCCAGCGCTTTCATGTTCGCACGATAGTTGATTCGATGAGGCGGCGTTGCGTGGGTGGGGCCGTGTCGTGGTAGGAAGATCAATTGTGCGTGGGGATCGCCAGCGCGATAAAGATCGACGGATCCGTACGGCGTCTTAACGGTGAGAGGATGTAAGGTGATGCCGGGAATGCTGTAAATGTCTGTCCCGGCAATGATGGCAATAGTCATGGGGCTAGGCGAAGTAACGTCTCAGATCATAGGGGCTGAGGATGCCATACTTGGTGATAACGCCAGCGACCAGATAGGGGGGCGTAATATCGAACGCAGGATAGTAGGCATCCAGTTCTGGAATAGTCGTGGGCACCCCCCGACATTCCTTCATTTCTGAGGGGTTCCTTTCTTCGATGATAATGGAGTCCCGGTCAGGACTTTCACGATCGGGGCCCCACGAAAAGACAAAATAGGGGATGCCATGATGGTGGGCGGCGATGGCCAGCTGGAAGGTGCCAATTTTATTGACGACATGGCCGTCTAATGTAACCAGATCCGCGGCGGTAAAGTATTTTTGTATTTTGCCCTGGGACATGATGTATGCGGGCATGCTATCGCCGATGACCTGAACGGGAATGCCTAGCTCGTGGATGCTAGGAGCGGTTAGGCGCGCACCTTGGAGATAAGGTCTGGTTTCGGGGGTGAACACGCGAATGTCCTTTCCCTCTTGTTGCGCCATGGCCAGGCTCAAAATGAACGCAGTCTCAGCAAAACACATGGTGAGAATGCCGTCGCCATCGTCGATGAGATCGGCGCCGAAGCGGCCTCTTTTTGCATAATCGCGATAGATGCGGTCTCGAAGTTCATCTAACCAGGTCAAGATGGCCAATTCGGCCGATTCGCCGGAGGATATCGCTTCATCTGCAACGACCATTGCTTCTGCCAATCGCCTGGCTAATGCCGTGTTTGTTGGTCGGGTGTTAACGAGGCGCTGACGGGCTTTTTGCAGGTGGGCGCGAATGGCATCCGGCGGTTTCCCTTCGACTTCGCGCGCGGCCATGGCCAATGCAAACGCTGCCGCCACCCAGGGACCCCCTCCCTGGGTAACCATTTGTTCGATGGCCCGGGCAACACATTCGACGGTGTCACAACGGACGAATGTTCTTTCAAAGGGATATTTGCGGCGGTCGCCAATGAATACGACGCCGTTTTCATAACGGGCGACGTTATCTCGTTTTAAAAGGAATGGGAGTAGGGCGTCAATGTCTGGAGTCATGAGCGAGTCCTATTAGAAGCGATGTAAGCCCGGAATGCTGCCATAGCCGAGGATGTTGAGATAGACGGCTGTGACAGTGATAATACCGCCCAGGATGAGCAATACCCAATCGATGGTATGCATCTCGGTTTGTAGATAAAATGTGCGGTCCGGCCTGGCGCCGAATCCTTTTGATTCTAAAGCCATGCCAAAAATGTTGGTGCTGCGAATGGTTGTGATAAAGACGGGAATCAACAAGGGGAGCCATTTCCGCAAGCGTTCCAAGACATTGCCACTTTCCAGATCGAGGCCGCGGCTACGTTGGGCCTGGGCGATGGTCTGCAGACTGTCTGCCGTGGTGGGAACCAACCGCAAAGAGGTGGAGAGGGCGAAACCCACACGGTAGGGAAGGCCAAATTTGATCAGGCCTAGAACCAATTCTTCGTTGCGAGTGGTGCTGATGAGATTGACGCCAGCGATGATCATGAGTAATACCAGCATCGTCCTGGCGATGCTGAACAGCAGTGATTCTTTGCTGACGAAGAGGAAGAGCGGGGTGTCGCCGGCTACAAAGAGGTTCCACAGCACCAGGCTCCATACAGTCAATAAAAAGAGCAGATAACGCAATCGCCAAAGGTTAATCCAGGCGCGCGCCAGGGCGGTTTGTAAGAGGATGAGAATGGCGATAGGGAGCATCCACAAAGGGTGTTCATACAACACCAGGCCGATGAAAGCGTAAAGGAATAAAATCAGCTTGGTGCGAGGGTCTAAACGGTGGATAACTGTATTATAGTCAAGATAAAGTTCTGTTTCCATGATGTGATGGGGCGTTCAGGCCATGCAGGAGAGCATTTCTTCCGGAGTTAATAAGGTTTTTCCGAGACGGTTGCTGAATTGAACAAAGTGTGGGGGGCGTAGAAACGCTTCCTTGAGTGCATCTTCATGAGAGAAAACTTCTCGCGTTGTTCCCTGAAGGAAGATGCGACCATCTTTGATGACATAGACCCGGCGAGCGTATTCTGCGACCACCCACATATGATGGGTGACGAAAATAATGGTGCTGCCTTCTTCATTCAGCTTCCGAACCATGTCCATCAAACCTCGTTGTTCGGAATAATCCAGGCCCGTGGTGGGCTCATCTAGGATCAATACCTCCGGTCGAGCGGCAAGGACGGAGGCGACGGCCACCCTTTGTCGGCCGCTTTTCGTCATACTGAATGGGTCTGCATCTTCCATGCCTTCCAACCCAACGGCAACCAGGGCTTCTTCCACCCGTTCTTTGATCTCTTTCTCCGGCATTTTGCGAATTCGCAGGCTAAAAGAGACTTCGTCGAAGACGGTTTCGGAGAAAATCTGGTGGTCAGGGTTCTGGAAAACATATCCGACTGTTTGCCCAATTTTGAACACCCCTTGTTTTTCTGTAGGTTCCCCATGGACTAGCACTTCCCCCTCCGTAGGCATCAGTAATGCATTGAAGTGCTTGGCCAAGGTTGTCTTCCCGCTTCCGTTCTGTCCCACAATGGCCACCATGTCCCCTTTCATAATTTCTAGATCAATCCCTTTCAAGGCCTGGACGCCGTTGGGATAGGTGTGGGTCAGGCCGTGACATTGGATCAGTGGTTCTTGAAGATGGGCCAGCGCCTCTTGTTCACGAGCCACCAGAGCCTCATATTTTTCTGTGGAGATGCGCCATTGGGCTTTTTGAAACGCCTGGAGACCTTCTTCGACAGTAAGTGGAAGGTCTGCTTTTTCGAATCCCATGCTTTTGAAAAAGCGGGGAATGCCCAATGGCATGACACTATGGGATGCTAACAGGTCGACATCCTGCAATATGTCTCGGGTTGGCCCCACTTTGACCAGCTCGCCATTGTCGAAAAGCGCAATACGGTCGGCGTGAAGGACTTCTTCGGTTTCGTGTTCGACGACAATGAGCGTGATGTCATCCCGTTTTCGAAGCTGGTCGGTAATTTGGAAAATGCCATATTTGCTGATGGGATCGAGATCGGTGGTAGGTTCATCCATCGCCAGCACTTGGGGATGCATGGCCAGGACAGATGCAATGGCGAGTTTCTGTTTTTGTCCTCCCGACAAGGTGGAGGGGGAACGATGGCGAAAAGCTTCCAGGCCTACATAGGCGAGGCTTTCATCGATTCGCCGGGCGATTTCTTCGCGCGGCACGGCGAAATTCTCTGGGCCGAAGGCAACTTCTAGTTCAACGTTGGTCGAAAAGAGTTGCGCTTCGAAATCTTGAAACACCAGCCCCACAATTTCGGCCATTTGGGCCACCGTAAAATCTTTTGTATTTCTTCCCAGTACTTGCACCTCTCCCTTCATGCGACCTCGATGATAATGGGGGATGAGCCCATTGAGCGAGGCCACCAACGTGCTTTTGCCAGCTTCGCTGGCTCCCATCAGGACGATAAATTCGCCGCGGTTGATGACGAGATCAATACCTTTGAGCGCTGGAACCTTTTCGCCGCGATAGCGGTAACGCAAGTCTTGGATTTCAACAGCGAGTTCTTGCATAGATTGCCTTCTTGAGTTAGGAATTGAGGGTCATCCTACAATACCGTAAATTACCTTTTTTGGTCAAGAGAGGCGTTGAGCAAAGGAAAGAATGGTTATGTCATAGGCAATCTCCTTGTTGCTGGTGGCATGGTGGAACCGGCGTGGAAGTTTAGACGACCAACATCATCAACATCATAGCGCCAAGCATATAAAGTGAAGCATATTTGAACAAGCCGAAGCTATTGCGTTGAGATGGTTTGACGGCGCACCGGACGGCGAGAATCAGCAGCCCTGCCGATAAGATAACCATGAGTCGGAGATAACCAATGGTGAGCCCAATGCCATAGGCGGCGGCAATCATCATGATGGCGGCCATGACGCTGGATGCCGCAATAATGGTTAAGGTGACGCGGTTGCCGTAGGTGGAAGGGAAAGTCGGGATGCCTGCGCGTTGATAATCTTTATGATAGCGCATGCTAAAGGTGAGGATATGGGTCGGAATCCAGAAAAGGATTCCTAAAGCCATGAGCACGCCAATCCACTCGATCTGCCCCGTCCCTAGTGCGCGGCCAGCTAGAACGGGCATGCCGCCAGCAATGCCGCCCCACACAATACTCCAAGCGGTTCGTCGTTTAAGCCAGATGGTGTAAACGACAACATCGAAGAAGATGCCTGCAAAGACAACCAATCCGTAAAGAGGATCCATCCACGTGGCCCAGCCAACGCCTAGGGAGGCAAGCAATAATCCCAGAAGTAATGCTTCGCGTGGGGAGATTTTTCCGGAGGGCAACGGGCGGTGATGGGTGCGATGCATTTTGGCATCGATATCTCGATCGTACCACATATTCAGCACCGTGCTGCCACTTATTGCAAGAAACAGGCTACCCGTGACGCCCAGAACAAGTTGCCAGTTGAGAACGGGGCAGCCGGTGCTCATGAAACCGGCCAAACCGGTGGTCAGTAATAAGCCCGTCTGCAGGCTTTTGATGAGGGACCAATACAGGCGTAGTTTGGTTTTGAGTCTAGCCATCAGGACCTCCGCACACATGAGAGAATGACGAAGAACATGAGGGCAGGGATTCACCCCGCCCTCACGTAGAGGGGTTAGTTTTGTGCACATCTGAAGCCGACAGCGGGGGAATAATAATCCGGTCCCGCACTGTTGAATTTCCAAACGCGTAGATCGATTTCGTAAGAGTAGTAACTGCCGCCACGCATATGCCGGTAGTGTTGGTCAGGATAATCATCTCCCATCCATTGCCAGACATTTCCTGCCATATCATAGAGGCCATAAGGGCTGGCAGCGTCATGGGTCGTGAAGCCGTTGTAGGTTTTGCCATTATAAAAGCCAACAGGTGTGGTGCTACCCAATTTCCCGAAAACCTTTTCGTAAGGATCGGAAGAGGCGTAGTAGTTGGCGTAATGGCCGTCGATCTCTTCTCCCCAGGGGTAGGGCAGGCCATATTCACCGATGCGTTCCGTGCCTCGCGCAGCCTTCTCCCATTCCAACTCTTTGGGTAAGCGTGCGCCATAATATTCGCAATAGGCGTTGGCGCCAAACCAGCTAACCATAGTCATGGGGTGGTTGGCATAGGCTTCATCGGGAGTGAATGTTTTGCCATCGAATGTGAGCCGCAAGCTGCCATCGTCAACAAATGGCACATAGATTTTGTCGCCAGCCTTGACTTCTTCTTCGTGATCATAGCCATCAAAGGGGTCTCCTTCGTAATAGCCGCCTACACCGTGGACTTGACGGATGTTTTCTCCCTCATGAATCTCGAAATCGCCCACATGAATCGCTCCCGACGCCAGTGCCTCGTTAAGGAACTCAGCATATTGGGCGACAGTGACATCCGTCACCATGATATCGAATGTATCAACAAAAACCATATGACTCATTTGTCCTGAGGGATACTCCCCAGCAGGAATGGTGACCCATGTATTGGAATCGATGCCTGTATCGAAATAGGGGGCGGCTATCTCTTGGGCGCTGGTGGTTGCGCAACCGCTCACCATCAGTGCTAGCAGAATGAGGGTGAAGAGTGTTCGTTTCATTGTGACACCTCCGCAAGCTTTGCCTGGAGTTCTTCAATTTTCTGTTGTTGTTCGCGCAGTTCCGCCTCTGCTGTCCGCTTTGTTTCCTCGTTGAATTCCTGGCGCCACACGCCATTTCCTTTGAATAGATCAATCAGCCGCCAAGCCATGAAAATACCGAGGATAATGAGAACGAGCCCCAGCCCGATGTCCATGAGCAACATCACGGTATTGACCAGAGGCTGTTGGGCGTATTCAGACACAAACAGGCGTTTCATTGAGAAGATCGTTGCGGAGGCAAAAGCGATATCCGATCCGATAATGATGAGCCACCCATACCATTTTCTGATTTTGCCTTTCAAGCCAGAAAGGTCCCCATAATAAAGCAGGATGATGGTGGCGATTAAGCCAGCTAAAATATGCCAGTGGCCTGTTAACGTGATGCGTTCTTCTCGGTGTGGCCAGACGCGGAAGATGTCTTCGAGCTTGACGGCCAAAAAGATGCCCACGCCGCTCACCGTGAAGTTCATAAACACCATTTGCCAGCCTGTGCCAAATTTTAGGGGATCATGCACCAAGGCGGCGATTTTTTGGAAAAAGGTGGGGTTTTCAATGCCGAGCTCAGCAATTCGATCCTTGATTAATTTATTCCATGAATAAATTACATAGAATAACGCAGCCAACATGATGAACGTCGAGCCCACGTAGATGGTTGTGTGCGCCCACTCCAGCCAGACGACGGATAGCGCACCGGTCGTCGTGACAATGGTGCCGAAGATCATCATGGGCATGGCGATTTTGTGCAAGATGCCTTTGAAATCCATCCAGCGGCCGACAATCAGAGTGATGGCAACAGCCACCAAGGTGAGCATGATGTGAAGATGGCCGATGACCGCTTTTTGTAAATAGGTTTTGTGCGGCAGTCGAATGATGTCTTCTGCAAGAAAGGTCTCTTGTCCATTCGTCCAGAACGAGCCTGGAACGGCGCCCCAAATCGCAGATGCTAATGTGGCGACGACCATGACAAAAAATGCGGTGCGTTCGAGATCGATGCCGCTTTTGGTGTGAGCATATGGCGAATCTTTAGGCAATCGGGCATCTTTACGCCAAGGCCACAGTGCATAGGCCAGCAGCACGCCAGCAAAAAAGACCAGCGATTGTCCGACTAAAAACAGGCCGTGAAACGCATAATTGTGTCCAAAGTAGGCAAAGGCCAAGCCGAAAATGGCAACCAAAAGGTACCCAATGGTGATGGTGGCGTTGATAAACAACTGCTCCCAGCGTTTCATGGGGAGAAGCTCGGTCATGAAATAGACTTCGATGGCAATCACCGTTATGGCGATGGCATGATAAAGGATGATCAGGCGTCCTTCTCGTTGGGCGGCCTGCAAGTCCATGCCTAATAATTTCACGGTGATATCTCGAACGCCCCATTCCACCATTGGACCGGATAGGGTACCCCAAATGGCGGTAATCAGTGCTACTGTGGCGATGGCCACCAGCACCAAGCCTCTTGTCGAGCGAAAAAGGTAATTAAACCGGGTTGCGATAGCTTGCATAAGTCAACTCCGTTTTGATAATGGATCTGTGCGAGGGGTTCATACATTCGCTTACTCGAAAATGCGCCCCTGCAGCCACCAGGGGCAGGCAAGGGCGCAGGTTGCTATCGAGCAGGATTTAGGAGAGGGGAGGAGAGGGGATGACGGCTATTCCGCATCTTTCCCTTCAATGAGGCGTTGCGTTGCGGGCAACCACAAGATAATAAACAGAATCGTGCTGATAATGGGCGCCGGTAAGAAGAGGGAGAAGCGATGAACTTCTGACATGTTGTGAATGCCCAAGATGTAGCCGCCCAACATGGACAAAGAAGCTGCGAAAAGCCCCACAGCGATGGCCCACGATTTTTGTTTGAAGGCGGCAAAGATGAAGATGGCCCAACCTGCTGCGCTCCACCAATTCACCTGTTGCAAAATGATATACATGCCATTCCAAAACGCCTTTGATCCCGGAACGAATTCCGTGGGCTTTTGAAAGGTGGTTTGGAATTTGGAGATCGGCGCCACGCCATTCATAAAGGTCAACACATAGGCCAAACCTGCCACGAACGTTAATGCGATAACCTTCTTATTGACACCACCTATCAGCAACATGCCAAACCACATAATTCCGGCGAGCACAAACACGGAGATTGTTGGTGTTGACAGCCCCCCATCGGCCGCTGGCACCATCGGAAAGAATCCTGTGAGCAACAGGATCGTGGCCGCCACAGCGCCCCAAAACCAGGCCCAATCCTGCTTTTTCAAAAAGCCCCAAAGCACACCGACGGAAAGCGCTCCTGCGGCGGTTCCCAGCCAGCCCAGGAGAGCGTAGACAATGCGCACCGTATTGCTTTCTTCCCAATGGCCAGCATTGAAGTGCGCCTGAATGACTTGGTTATACATGTCTGCTTGAAAGTAAAGCATCAGGATTCCAGAAAGAAACCCCAAAAGAGAGAGAATGATGCCGAGTTTGTAGTTGTTCTTCATGTGAAGACCTCCGTACTTGTTTTTTAGGTGGATACAAATAAAAAAAGCCAAGCTGAATCTACAAC
>WFTO01000294.1 GCA_015485435.1 Anaerolineae bacterium
CATAACGCGGCGTGCCGGGTAATGCGGGAAAATGCGCCATGGCGATCACCGGCTTAGTGACACCAAAAAGATCACGTAGAAAATCAGTCATGGGAAAAATCCTCCTCAAATAGAATGGAAGAAAGTCTGTAAAACCTGCCCCTTGCACCATGGATATCTCGGCTTTCCAGACTTGAATAAGTTTTCATCGTTTTCGAGTCGTTTGTCATGACGGGCATAGACCTCATGAGAGAACGAGTCATCGAACATGCGCTCACGCCACAATGACTTCCACATCGAGTGCTTGAAAAGCAGCCACAAGGTCGGCGTCAATCGTACTATCAGTGATAATGCGAGTGATTTTTTCAAGGGATGCGACCGCAGCAAAAGCAATGCGCCCGAACTTGCTAGCATCCGCCACAACGATCACCTCTTTGGCGCTGCGAATCATGGCTTGTTTTACCTGTGCGTCCTCGATGTTGTATTCCGTCAACCCCGCCTCCAGATCGATCCCTCCCACGCCCAGAAACAGCTTATCCACAAAGAAATTTCTGAACGCCTCTTCAGCCAATCGCCCAATCAAAGACAACTCCCCAGGGCGTAAAATTCCGCCCGTAAGAATTACTCGATTGTGAGGCAATTCCGCCAACAAGCCGGCTATGCGAAAACTTGGCGTAATGATGGTGAGATTACGTCGGTCTTTCAGTTGTCGCGCCACCTCCAGCGTGGTGGTCCCCACGTCCAAAGCAATGCTATCCCCCTCTTGCACGTAGGCTGCGGCTTTTTCAGCAATGCGTTGTTTTTCAGCGATGCGCACTAATCGTCGATTAAGGAATGGGGGCTCATAGCCCCGCCCTCGCGCCAGGATAGCGCCACCATGCACGCGCTGCAACAAACCTTGACGCTCCAACGCATCCAGATCCCGGCGAACGGTCATCTCCGAAACCCCGAACCGCTCCACCAATTCCGCCACCGTCACCGAATTTTTCGAATCGAGCAGTTGCAAAATGACTTGATGTCGCTCTTGAGAGAGCATGGCAGGCTCCGGTTGAATGCAGTATGTTCGAAAGTGTTTGTATTATACAGATTTTTTGTTTGTTTGTCAACAGATTTGCACAAAATCGAGCATTTTTGGTGAGGGTCGCATGCTCATGGTTTTCCACGCTCGGCCCTTGGCGCGATTCGGATGTGTTCGCATTTTTGGAAGGATGACGCGACCGTGGTATACTGCTAACCATCAACCGAGTCAGTTCGCTGGCTTTTTCATCACATTCTGTTTTGGCTTTTCATTGGATGGCCCGACGAGTCGGGCTTTTTTGTTGTTATCGGCGGGCCATACTTGCGAGATAGGGATAAGTGCCGCGCACTTAACAAGGTCTCGACGAGTGCAGCCCACGCATTCGCGAGTCCACGCGCGCACAGCGGCGTTTGCAGCCTCTGGGCGTATGGGGCTTCGACATCGGTTGAAAAGACAAGACGCAAGTAAGGATCATTTCATGACGACATTTTCAGAACTAGGACTGCGCCCAGAGCTGGTGCAGACTGTCACCGCGCTCGGATACACCGACCCCACGCCTATTCAGGCAGGCGTGATCCCTGTGATGCTGGCGGGCCAAGATGTGCTGGGTCAAGCCCAGACTGGCACCGGCAAAACCGCGGCCTTTGCATTGCCCATCCTGCAAAATCTCACCCCCAATGCAGGGTTCGTTCAAACCCTGGTGTTGGCGCCCACCCGAGAACTGGCGCAACAGGTGGCTCGGGCCTTCAAAGAGTATGGTCGGGGCATGCACATCAACGTGCTTGCCGTGTATGGTGGCGCATCTTATGAACCACAAATCCGACAACTCAGGCGGGGTGCAGATGTGGTGGTGGGAACGCCAGGACGATTGCTGGACCTGGCTCGACGCCATGTGCTCGATCTGGGGCGCGTGTCAACGCTGATTTTAGACGAAGCAGACGAGATGTTGAGTATGGGGTTCATTGAAGATATCGAAACCATTCTTTCCCAAACGCCTGAGGATCGTCAGACCGCGTTGTTCTCCGCCACCCTGCCCGCGGCCATTCGTCATCTCGCCAATGACTACATGCACTCCCCGCAGTCGATTACCATCAAGCGTCGACAGTTGACCGTGGCCGCCATTGAGCAACGTTATTATCTCGTCAATCAACGGGATAAACTTGCGGCCCTGACTCGCATCTTTGAGATGGAGCCAATCGCTCGGGCCTTGATCTTCGCCCGCACCCGGGTCGGCACTGGGGAGCTTGCCAACGCGCTCACCGCGCGCGGGTATCCGGCCGAGGCGCTAAATGGCGACATGAGCCAGGCAGCGCGCGAGCAGGTGCTCCGTCGGTTTCGTGATGGACGGGTTCATGTTCTCGTTGCCACAGACGTGGCCGCCCGCGGGCTGGACATCGATGACATCTCTCATGTCTTCAATTACGATCTCCCCCAGGACCACGAAGTCTACGTGCATCGCGTTGGTCGCACGGGGCGGGCCGGGAAAACAGGCATTGCCATCACCCTAGTCACCCCCAAAGAACACTATCGCCTGCGTCAAATCCAGCGATTTACCAGACAGGAGATTACCCAGGCCGATGTGCCCACCGAACAGGAGATCATCCAGCAGAGGGAACAAGCCGTTCTTGAGGACGTGCTCAAATGGTTGAAACGGGGACGCGCAAAACGTGAACGCTTAATGGTGGACGCGCTCATGGCCCTGGGCTATGATCCGGTGGATATCGCCGCCGTAGCCCTCAAGCTCTCGCGAAAGCATGAAAAGCAGCGTCCTATCATGCCAATGGGGCAGCCACGAAGTGCATACAACGGCAGCGGTCGTGGACAGCAACGGGATCGCAGTCCCAAGGGCAAAAGTCGAGGCCGCAACGGTCGCGTATCGAAACATTCGCACGAAACCGGCATGGTGCGCCTGATCATCGATTTAGGCCGCGAAGATGGCCTACGCCCCAACGATGTGGTGGGCACCCTGGCTTACCAGGCCAACATCCCCGGCAAAACCATCGGAAAAATCCTCATCCAGGATAGTCACACCCTGGTTGACGTCAACGAGGCCTATGTGGGCAAAATCTTGGCCCGCTCGGAACCCTATCGCATCGGTCGCAGGACCTTCACCATCGATCTGGCGGCCTGATAGGCCAGCCAGCGCAAAAAAACCGGTGGATGAGCGCTCGTCCACCGGTTTTCCATGCAATGGGGGATATCGTTGACGCTTTCAGGTCCGGGCGATCATTCGAAATAATGACACAGCGCTTCCACCATGTGCGCCGTGGCGAAACTATTGTTCAGGGTGAAAA
>WFTO01000295.1 GCA_015485435.1 Anaerolineae bacterium
CTTACCAGGTGACCGGCGCCAATGGCATTGGGATTTGGTGGCGGATCTGTTGCCTGGATGATGGCAAAGAGGGATGGGTGCGTAGTGATTTGGTGGAAATAAGCGGGAATCTGAACGATGTGCCTGTGATCGAAGTGCCCACGCCCACGCCTCGCCCCACGGCCACGCCAACCCCCATTCCGCCGACACCGACCCCGCCGCTGGCCTTCTATCGCGGCATCGGCCCAATTTTCATGCCCACCAACAACGATTGGTTGACGCTATGGGTCAAAGTGTATGGAGGCACCGGAGAGGGATATCCCATCTCCGGCTGGCGCTTGCAGGTGAAACGCAACGGCGTGGTCGTCGCCACCAGCGAACCTTCATTACCTTATTTCCAATGGTCTGCTCCTCCCGATGATGAGTTCGGCAATCGAGTTCAATACAACCTGAAGCTGGAGATTTTCCATCCCGGCGAGGCGGAATGGGAGGCATATCTTGTGGATGCAGGCGGCGTGCGCCGGTCCCCCATCGTGACCTTTACGACCAGTCCTGTCAACCCCAATCGAGAGATCTACATCGGCTTTCTATCGGCGCAATGATGTTCCGCACATGCGCTCAGGCCTCCACCCGCTTGGTAAGCACCTGGGGCATCTTTCCTGGGGCGAAAAAGGCCAGTGATTCGCATGTTCCCATCCCCTTCATGGCCTTTATCGACTGAAAATCGGCCAGATCGCTGACTTTTCACGACGATCCCTTTCTATGCGCATCCCCCGTTTTCGATCCCCCATATTGATTCTGGCCCTCATCCTCTTGCTGGGCTTCGGACTTCGACTGATCCGTTTAGATTTTCAACCATTGTGGTGGGATGAGGGCTATACGGTTTGGTTTATTGCACAACCCCTTGGGGAGATGTTGGCCCGCACAGCGGCCGATATCCATCCCCCGTTGTATTATGCCCTGTTGCATGGTTGGAGCATGGTGTTTGGGTTAAGTGTACCGGCGTTGCGCTGGTTCAGTGTGATTCTCAGCTTGCCCGCCATACTTCTCGCCTATGCGTTGGGAAGGGATCTGAAAGACAGACCCACGGGGTATCTGGCTGCGCTGCTGGTGGCAGTGAACCCCATGGCCATTTATTACGGCCAGGAAGTGCGGATGTACGGTATGGCCGCAACGTTGAGCCTAGCTTCCTTGTGGACTGGCTGGCGATTGGCATTGTCAGCCCACGAGGATGCATCAAAAACGCCCGCGTGGCTTTGGGGCGTCGCTTATGGATGCGCTGTGTTGGCGGGGCTTCATACGCTCTATGTCTTTATCCTGCTTCCTGTGGCCCAGCTGATCTGGGTGATGCTTTTCCAGCGTAAACGTTGGCGATCTTTCGTGGCGGTTTTGGCTGGAGTAGGATTGCTATATCTGCCATGGTTGGGGTTTGCCGCTCCCAAATTAATGAATTACGTCCCCAACAAAGTGGTGCTCGATAACGACGCCCCACTGCCTTTGTTTGCCTATCTGGCCCGTCATCTGAGTGCATTTACGGTTGGTCATTTGGAAGGGTGGGCGCGAGGGTGGTGGCTATGGGCTTTGTTGTTGCTCGCACCCCCGTTGATTGCTTTGGCTTTCTCCCTTTGGAGAACCTCATCCACTTCAGCGCGTTCTTCGAGATGGAGGGGCCAGGGAGCGGGATTGATGTATCTTGCCCTGGTGCTGTTGGTCGCGCTGGCCGGCGGTTTCATACAACAAGTGCGTGCGCCCTTCATCCCTGAACATTTCGAGCGGGTCCTTTTCTTTGCTGCACCCGCTTTGTGGCTGCTGCTGGCCTTGGGCATTCGCACCCTGTGGCTGGAATCTCGGCCTGCGGGCGTGGTCTTCTTGATTGCACTGATCATGGCTCAGGCCGTCAGTCTCTACGCATTTTACACCACCCCTCGTTACGTGGAACGCGATTATCGCCCCTTGATTGATACCGTGACCAGGAACCTGCGCCCGGGGGACAGTATATTCGTCATTTATCCCTGGCAGGCGGGCTACTTTTTGGCCTATTTGCCCCCTCAACAGCGTCCGACGCTCCTCCCTTCAGGCACTGCCACCACTGTCGCCGGACGCGACAACACGCCGATCATCCTCAGTCCCGACCCCGATTGGACCCCGGCTGTGGAGGATGTTCTCCAGACTCAGCTCAAATCGGGAGGCGTCTGGTTTCCTGAACACCTTTCTTTGGGCGGCATTTTCGAGGCCAAAGTAGAAAATTACCTGGGCGAACACAGTTTTCAATTGCTGAACCGTTGGTTCGGTGAAGAGACGCGCCTGACCGGTTGGGATGAGCCGCGCGGCGCGCGGAATCGTATCGAGCTGGTGTCGCCTCAGGCTTGGGAGAACGGCGTCACGCTTCTCGATGGCTGGTATGAGACAACGCCATATCGTGTCTTTTTCCATCTGAATTGGCAGGGTGAACAGGCCATTGCGCCGTCGGAGCTTTCATACGCGTTGTGGTTGCGCGGGCCTGATGCTGCACGTTGGGCGCAGCGAGACGTGTCGCCTTTTGGCGATCCCTGGCCGCCCGTCTCGCCCGATGCGTCTGTTCCCTGGCTGGACAGCGATCGCATTGCTCTGACCTTGCCTGCAGGCACGCCCCCGGGCGACTATGACCTGATGATGGCATTGTTGCGCTCCGATCTCAGCCCATTTTCTACCTCAGGCCCTAATCCAGCCCCCGACGTTTGGCTGGAGACGCTTTCATTCTCGCAGCTGCCGTCCATCTCCCCCATACCTGAGCATCCCATGAGGGCGTCTGGACAGGGGATCGATTTCTTGGGCTACGATCGGGGAAAGGGCCCCTGGCTTACCGGCGATGACATCCCCGTCACTCTCTATTGGTATCCGCGAGGGCCCTTATCGACGGCCGAGAATGTTTTTGTGCAGCTATTGGATGACCAAGGGCGTATGGTTGCAGGCATGGAGGGGCCACCCCTCACCTGGCTGCCCACTACGCAATGGCCCGATGCTCCCTTGCGCACACAGCACAAATTGCGCGTCCCCGCGACCTTGCCGCCCGGACAATATCGCATGATCGCAGGCATGTTTGATCCCGAAAGCGGCACGCGCCTCGTCTGGGACGGGGAAGACGCCCTGAGCCTTGGGGAAGTCACCATCAAGGCCCGCGCACATGACTTCCAGCCGCCGAATCCTCAGCGTCCACTGAACCTCACGCTTCAGGGTGGACACAAACTGGTGGGCTACGATTTGATCGCTCGGACCGAGCCAGGCGCGCCCATTAACCTCATCCTCTACTGGCAACCTGCTGGCGCCACCGACATCCATTACTCAGTTTTTGTCCATCTTATCGACCAAGAGGGCAACATTCTCGCCCAAGACGATCGCGAGCCTGCAAACGGCGATCATCCCACCACATCCTGGATTGCCGGGGAAACTGTGGCCGATCTCCACGCCTTTCCCTTCCCAATCACCCGAAATCCAGGCCCCTATGGGCTCTCAGTGGGCTTGTACGATCCCATCACGGGTCGTCGCGTACCCTTTGTGGATGATGCAGGCAACATCATCGCCGATCATATCGTCCTGCCCATAAAATAACCCTGGGAACCGACCGCACCATGGTCGTACTGTGCCGAGGCAGCGAACGATCTGGTTAGCAGAGAATCTCCTCCCTATCAAAAGGCGGTGATGGCAGATTTGGAACGATGGCTGTTTTTGTGATATAAAATTTGTATAAACAACTAGACAATTTTATCTTTCCACACTCGCACCTTCTTGGAGCGGTACTCATGTCGCTTACGACGGGTCCAGTCCCCAAGTATTTTCGCCTGGCCGACTGGTTACGCCAACAGATTCGCGATGGGATTTTGCAGCCTGGGGATCAGCTGCCCACCGAGGCAGCCCTATGTGAGCGGTTTGGCGTCAGCAGGGGGACAGTGCGGCAGGCCATTCAACTCTTGGTTCAGGAGGGGCTGGTGCAGCGGGAGCAGGGGCGAGGCACGTTTGTCAGGGAGCCGATGCGTCGTGCCTTTTTTACATTGACCGGCTTCAAAGAGGATATGCGACGCCAGGGCATTCAGCCAGAGACCCGGTTGTTGATTGCAGACGTGGTTCCAGCCACCTCACAAGTGGCGGAACGGTTGGCCATTTCCGAGGGAACGCCCGTTATTCACATCGAGCGCCAGCATCTGGCTCATGGCCGCCCCATACTCTATGACAAACGCCTTTTGGCGCAGGCGCTTTGTCCGGAATTATTGCAAGATGATCTGGCGAACGCCTCGATTCATGAATTGCTGATCGAAAAATATCGTATTCCGTTGCTGCGGACGGTGCATATCATGGAGGTGCATCTCCTCGATGAGCGAGAAGCAGCCTTGTTGGATGCCGCCGTTGGCACGCCAGCATTTTTTGTCGATCGACTGACCTACACCACAGGCCCCGATGGTGAGCGTCCCGCGGTGTGGTATCAGGCCCTTTATCGCGGCGATGCCTATCATTTCCGTGCAGAATTCGAGGCACACATTTCAACCGATGCGTCACGAAACGAGAGACCATGAGCCAAATCTGCGTCAATGAAACCATCTTGCATCCAGCTGGACATTGATCCCGTGGGGCGCGTCGATGGCTGACAACGGCGTATCTCAGCCACCCTTTGTAAAACAAAAATCCTTTAACTACTAAACAGCTCACAGAAAGTTGTTTGACCCTCTCCCCTGAACCACACAGAATACTTCGACACAAAGGCCCAAAGAAATCATCTCAACGCCAATTCGGAGTGAGGGTCTCACCATACTCCGAATTCCCATGACTTAGCAATAGATAGGTTTTTCAGGCGCTATCCGCCATCCATCAACTTTTTTCACCACTCTCACCAAGGAGGTTCGATGTGTCTCGCAAGCTATTCTTATTCCTCACGCTGATCATCGTCACAGTCATGCTGGTTGGATGCGCCCAACAGCCTGCAGCTACACAGGCGCCTGCGCAGGAAGCGGGCGGGGAGTCGCAAGCTCCGACCACAGGGGGTGAGACCATCAAAATCGGTATCTTCTCTCCCACCACGGGGTTTGCTGCGGCTGATGGCACCAGCGCGCTGCAGGCAGCCCAGCTGGCTGTTACCATGATCAATGACAATGGCGGCATCATGGGTAAGAAGCTCGAATTGATCCATTATGATGACGCGGCCAAGCCCGATCAGGCTGCCTCCATCGCCCGAAAGCTCATCGAGCAGGATAAGGTCGTCGCGGGCATCTCTGGCTCCTATTCAGGTGCGACCCGCGCAGCGGCGCCAATCTTCCAGGAAGCGGGTGTTCCTATGATCTCGGCTTACGCCATTCATCCCGACATCACCAAGACTGGGGACAAAATCTTCCGCGTGGGCACGCTGGCTTCAGTTGAGGGCCGCGTCGGCGCTGAGTTGGTGGGAAGCGTGATCAAAGGCAAAAGGGTGGCTATCCTCACCATTGATAATGATTTCGGCGTCGCCCTGACCGAAGCCTTCAAGGCCCATGCCAAAGATCTGGGACTCGACATCGTATTGGAAGAGAAATATCCCCTGGGAGAGACAGAATTCCGGCCCATCATTGGTAAGATCAAAGAGGCGAATCCGGATGTGGTTTATGCCACAGCCTATTACAACGAGGCCGCCAATTTCGTGAGTCAGGCCAAGGATGAGGGCCTGAATGCCACCATTGTCGGACAGGAAGGCTATGATTCACCCAAGTTCATCGAATTGGCAGGCCCCGCGGCAGAGGGCGTAATCATTACTACCGACTTGAATCGAGACAGCGATCGCCCCATGACCAAGACTTTCCTTGAGCAATACAAGAAGACCTACAACGAAGATGCGGATATGGTGGGCGCGTCCGCGTTCGATGCGGTGCAACTTATTGCTTACGCCATCAAGACCGCGGGATCGACCGATGCCGACGCCATGGTGAAGGCCTTGATGGCTTTGAAAGACTTTGAAGATGTCGCGACCGGGCCCTTCTATCGCTATACGCCCGAGCGCGAGGTCGTCCGCCCCATTGATGCGCAGATCGTCAAGGATGGTGCCTTCCACTTCTATCATGAATTCACTGATCCCGACCTGATCACGCCTTAACTCGGAAGATCGGCCTCGGAAACCTGCTAGGAATGGTTTTTCGAGGTAGAGACGATGGACGATGGCTATGGTCATCGGCGTCATCGTCCGTCGTCTCGTTTCAAATTTGCCTGGCGTCCCTTGAACTCGTCCATCGTCGTTCCATAGCGGAGCTTTCTATGTCCTGGATGCAAAATCTCTCCAACGCCATGGTGTTGGCCGCGATCTATATCCTCATGGCCTCTGGGTTGACCATGGTATATGGCGTTCTCAAGGTGTTGCACATTGCTCATGCCGCCGTGTATACGGTAGGGGCATTTGCAGGGGTGCTCATTTACACGTGGGTGGGGAATTTTTGGTTGGCGCTTTTCCTGGCCATGGTGATCAGCGGTCTGTTGGGGATAGTGATTTATCGAGGCACGTATTTTTACATGTTGGATTCGCCCCGTACCGTCCCGCTCATCGCCAGCATTGGATTGTATGTGATGATCACCGATTTGTTGCAAAAAGATTTTCTCATGGGGCCCTATCAACGGGCTTTTCCCGCCCAGGGAGCAGGATTGCCGCGCATTGAAACCCGTTTTTTCACCCTAACACCCAAACAGGTGTTGATTCTGCTGGTTGCGGTGGCTCTGATGGCGCTGCTTTATGTGGTGCTCACCAAAACCCGCATCGGTTTAGGCTGGCGGGGCGCTGCTCAGGATCGGGAGATGGCTGCATCGGTCGGGGTGAATTTGAATCGCGTGATTTCTCTGAATTTCTTTCTGGGATCGGCCCTGGCTGGCGCCGCGGGCGTGCTGGTGGGCGTGTATAACAACAGCGTCTTCGCCACCATGGGCGATGTGGTCTCTTACAAGGCGTTTATCATCATCGTGTTAGGTGGCATGGGCAGCCTGCCGGGAGCTGTTTTGGCCAGCATCATCCTGGCTGTGGCCGAGAATTTTCTGGTGGCCACGGTGGGGTATGTGCTTCCAAGGGACGCGATCGCGTTTTTGGTGTTGATTGTTTTCCTTATGTATCGTCCCCACGGCCTGTTGGGAAAGGAGTGAGCCATGAGTGACTATGTGTTGAGTGTTGCGGTCTTCGTGGGCATCTGGGTCACTCTGGCCCTTAGCCTGAACATTCTCACAGGCTTTGCCGGACAGGTTTCGCTGGGCCATGCCGCGTTCTTCGGCATTGGCGCTTATACCTCCGCCATTCTGACAGCCAACTATGGGCAATCGTTTTGGACGGGCTTTGCGTTGGCCATTCTGATTACAGGCATGACTGGCGCGGTGTTGGGGCTTCCCAGCCTGCGAGTGCGGCACGATTTTTTGGTGCTTGTGACCATGGGCGTCAACTTTGTGGTGGTCGCGCTCTTCAAGTATGTGGATTTCTTCGGTGGCGCCATGGGCATTGTCAACATCCCTGCTCCCAGTCTGTTTGGTCACACCTTTCGCGGGGGAGCGCCCTATCTCATCCTGGTATGGGTATATGCCCTGGCTACTCTAGGAGTGAGCTGGTATCTCTCGAAGACATGGACGGGTATGGCTTTCAATACGGTGCGTCTGGATGAAGACGCTGCGGCCGCAGTGGGGGTGAGTGTGCCTCGCTTCAAGATCTACGCGTTCGCTATCAGCGCAGCCCTGGCCGGAGGCGCAGGCTCCCTCTACGCCCATTTCATCGGCAGCGTGTTTCCCGACACCTTTGTGTTCCTGGAATCCATTGCTATCCTATCAATGGTGATTTTCGGAGGCGTGGGCACATTACGTGGACCCATCGTAGGCGCAATAATTCTCAAAGCCGCACCCGAGATGCTGCGTTTTGTCCAGGATTATCGTTTCACCCTGTATGGCGCCTTGCTGGTTTTGATGATGCTCTTTCAACCCATGGGTCTGCTGGGTGATGACAGCTGGCTGTGGACGAAATTGCAGCGGCTTTTTCGTAAAGGTTCATAGAGATTCCATGGAGATTCCGTAGAGATTTTAAGTTATCATGGCACAACTTCCTTCCCAATCCATTCCCACCTTGACGCCCGAGTCGCCCCCTCGATTGGAAGTTAGAAGCGTCAGCAAACGCTTCGGGGGGCTTCAGGCTCTGAAGGATGTAAACATCATCCACGAAAGGGGCATCCTGGGCCTGATCGGGCCCAATGGCGCTGGCAAAACTACCCTCTTTAACATCATCTCCGGCTTTCTCAAGCCCACTGAAGGCCAGGTGATCTTCAATGGTCAGGCCATTCACACGCGTCGCCCGCATCAGATTGTGGAGATGGGCATTGCCCGCACATTCCAGATCGTCAAGCCTTTCGCAGATATGACCGTGCGGGAAAATGTCATCAGCGGGTTGGGCATGCCCATTTATCCACGCTGGCTGGCCCTGGTGCAACGCTATCGTACCCCGGCCACCCTTCAGGCTTCCGAGGCAATTCTGAGGCTGACGGATCTCACGGTTTGGGCCGAGGCCAGGGCGGAGAGTCTGCCCATTGGCTTGCAGCGTCGATTGGAGATCGCACGGGCTTTGGCCACGGGGCCCAGACTGCTACTGCTGGATGAACCCGCGGCCGGGCTCACCGCGGCCGAAGCCGAGGACCTTGCCCAACTCATCCGCACCCTGAACGCCCAAGGCATCAGCATCATCGTCATCGAACACAACATGACTTTTGCCATGGGGCTGTGTCACCGCATTGTGGTGCTGGCCCAGGGGGAGATCATCGCCCAGGGCCCGCCGGAGCAGGTACGCCACGACGAACGGGTGATTAACGCTTATCTCGGCCAGGAGGACGACAATGCTTGAGGTTCAGCAGTTAAATGTGGCTTATGGGCACATCCAGGCCTTGTTCGACGTCTCGTTGAGTGTGAACGAGCAAGAGGCGGTGGCTGTGTTGGGCGCGAACGGCGCGGGCAAGAGCACCCTCATCAAGAGCATCATGGGCTGGGTGCAGCCTGCATCGGGCGATATCCGCTTCGAAGGAGAGAGCATCCTCCATCTTCAACCCTGGGAGCGGGTGCGGCGAGGGCTGGCTCTCACGCCCGAGGGCGGCCGCGTCTTTCCCGATCTGAGCGTGGAGGACAATCTGCGCCTGGGCGGCTATCTCCAACCGGAGGAGGCCATCCGAGAGGACATGGCAACCGTGTTCGAATTGTTTCCCGTTCTGGAGGAGCGACGTAAGCAGATCGCCAAGACCCTCAGTGGCGGCGAACGTCAGATGTTGGCCATTGGTCGGGCGTTGATGGCCCGCCCCAAACTCCTGCTCATCGACGAGGTCTCTATGGGACTCATGCCCATCCTTGTCAAGCGGGTCTTCAGTGTATTCAGCGAACTGCGCCGCCGCGGGGTTAGCATCCTGCTGGTGGAACAGAACGCGTTCGAATCGCTGAAGGTGGTGGACCGGGCGTATGTGCTGGAGAATGGACGGATTGTGCTTTCGGGGACGACCGAGGAGTTACAAGCCGATCCTCGCGTCCGCGCCGCCTATCTTGGCGGCTAAATCCTTACCAAGACAGCAGACCCGCCCACGCCGATCCGGACCAACATACTCGCGGCCAGTCTGGCTCGGGAAGCCGATTTCGTCAAACGTCATGCGTCATGTCCTGACGTTTTACGCTTGACGTTTGACGCCCATTGCCCACTCGGCCAACGTTGGCCTGACGATCCTTTCGCAACCAACAATCATTTCTATTCTCAAAGTAGGAGGCAATCTCATGGCACGCGTCGTGCATCCCCCCAGGGGAACCGAACTCCATTGCAAAAACTGGCTGCTGGAAGCGCCTTACCGCATGATCCAGCACAACCTCGACCCCGAAGTCGCAGGCGATCCCGAAAACCTCATCGTTTACGGCGGCCGGGGCAAAGCGGCCCGCGACTGGGAAAGCTTCGACGCCATCCTCGACACCCTGCGCAAGATGGACGTGGATGACACCCTGCTCATCCAGTCGGGCAAGCCCGTGGCCGTGTTCAAAACCCACGAGGACGCGCCCCGGGTTCTCATCGCCAACTCGAACCTGGTGCCCAAATGGGCCACCTGGGAGGTCTTCGATGAGCTGGAGGCCAAAGGGCTGATCATGTACGGCCAGATGACCGCGGGCTCCTGGATCTACATCGGCACCCAGGGCATCCTTCAGGGCACCTATGAGACCCTGGCTTCCCTAGCTACGCAAAACGGCTGGCATTCTCTCAAAGGCAAATTCGTGCTCACAGGCGGCCTGGGCGAAATGGGCGGGGCCCAACCCCTGGCCATCACCATGAACGAGGGCGTGGGCCTCATTGTCGAAATCGACCCCCATCGCATCCAACGTCGGCTGGAGACCGCGTATCTGGACACCGTGGCCGAGGACCTGGACGACGCGCTGCGCCTGGTGGATCAGGCTCTGGAGAAGGAAGAGCCCCTCTCCATCGGTCTGCTGGGCAACACCGCGGAAGTGCTTCCCGAACTGGTGCGCCGTGGCGTCACCCCGGACGTGGTCACCGACCAGACCAGCGCCCACGACCCGCTCTACTACTATCCCGCAGGCATGAGCTTCGATGACGCCCTGGCCCTGCGCCAGAGCGATCCCCAGAAGTTCAAGGAGCTGGCCATGCAGTCCATGGCCCGGCACGTGGATGCCATGCTCGCGTTTCAGGAACGGGGCGCGGTGGTCTTCGACTATGGCAACAACCTGCGCCAAATGGCCTACGACGCGGGCGTGAAAAACGCGTTCGACTATCCCGGCTTCGTGCCCGCCTACATCCGCCCCCTCTTCAGCGAAGGGAAGGGGCCCTTCCGCTGGGTGGCTCTCTCCGGCGATCCCAAGGACATCTACCGCACCGATGAGGCCATCATCGAACTCTTCCCCGACGACCATCACCTGGTGCGCTGGATCAAGATGGCCCAGAAGAAGGTGAAATTCCAGGGGCTGCCTTCCCGCATCTGCTGGCTGGGCTATGGCGACCGGGCCAAGGCCGGGCTCAAGTTCAATGAGCTGGTGGCCAGCGGCGAGGTGTCAGCGCCCATTGTCATCGGTCGCGACCATCTGGATGCGGGCTCGGTGGCCAGCCCCAACCGCGAGACCGAGGGCATGAAGGATGGATCAGACCCCATCAGCGACTGGCCCATCCTCAACGCGTTGATCAACGCGGTAGGCGGCGCCACCTGGGTCAGCTTCCACCATGGCGGCGGCGTGGGCATGGGCTACAGCCAGCACGCAGGTATGGTCATCGTGGCCGACGGCACGCCCGAAGCCGCGAAGCGGCTGCAACGGGTGCTGACTACTGATCCTGGCACGGGCGTGGTGCGCCATGCGGACGCGGGCTACGACATCGCCATCCGCACAGCCAAAGAGAAGGGCATCTGGATGCCCATGTTGAAGTGAGCAGGTGGCAAGTGGCAGGTGGCAAGTTTGTAACGCGCCTGCCACTCGCTGTTTTGAAAAATAGATTTGGTAAACCAGGAAACCGGTAGACCAGTAGACCGGGCGCGGGGCGACGCGGCCCGGTTTCCCTGGTTTCCTGGTTGACAGGTCTACCGGGTTTACCGGCTTCCCGGTCTACTGACCACCACCGCTGCATTTTGCGGCTTCATCCCATCACGGAGCATTCCCATGATCGTCCGCATGTGGCACGGACGCGTGCCCACCGAAAAAGCCCGCGCCTACCGCGACTTCCTCAACGCCCGCGCCATCCCTGACTACCAGTCCACGCCTGGCAACCTGAGCGTCTACATTCTCGAACGTCCGGAGGGTGAAGTCACCCATTTCATCACCATGACCTTCTGGAAGAGCCTGGACGCGATCCGGGCCTTCGCGGGCGAGGACGTGGAGGCCGCCAAATACTATCCTGAAGACCAGGACTTCCTGCTGGAATTCGAACCCACCGTGGTGCATTATGAGGTGGTGGGGAAAAGTGAGTAGTTTGGCGCTCATGCTCATGAAAATGGCGGGCCGGACGTCAGCGGCTTGCCGATACGAATGAAAAATGCGGATTGCAAGTGTGCAGGTAGCAGGTGGCAAGTTTTACGGTGAACCGTGAATTCTGAACCGCTAGCTGCGGCATGACACCAACGCCACCGACTTTGGACGTTGGACGCTATTTTTTGGACCAGTTGCACAAAGATTGACTTTGTGGGGAATTCCGGTTAGCATCGGACGTATGAGAAATATCGACTTCGGACGCACGGCCGCGGATTACGCCCGGCATCGGGCCGGGTTCCCGTCTGAGCTTTTCCGCCGCTTGCAAACCTTCGACGTGGGACAGCCCGGCCAACGCCTACTCGACCTGGGAACGGGCACAGGCACGCTCGCTCGGGGTTTCGCGGCCCGCGGGGCCAATGTCACCGCGCTGGACCGCGCCGCTCCGCTGCTTGGGGCCGCGCGGGCATTGGCTCGAGAAGAAGGTGTGGGACTGGAGCCGGTGCGAGCCGTGGCCGAGGCGCTGCCATTCCCTGCGGCCCATTTCGATGTAGTCAGCGCAGGCCAGTGTTGGCACTGGTTCGACCGGGCTCGGGCCGCCGCGGAGGTGCGTCGTGTGTTGAAGCCGGGCGGAAGACTGGTCATCGCTCATTTCGACTGGCTCCCCCTGCCAGGGAACATGGTCCAGGCCACTGAGGCGCTCATCATTCGCTACAATCCTTCCTGGGCGGATCTGGACGTTCTCAAGCTATCGGGCAGCACAGGAATCTATCGGGATTGGCTCACTGATGTGGCCCTGGCAGGGTTTACTGACATCGAAACCTTCTCTTTCGATGTGGACGTTCCCTATTCGCACGAGGCCTGGCGGGGGCGCATTCGCGCCAGCGCGGGCGTGGCAGCCACGTTGGACCCCGAAACCGTGAATCGATTCGATGCCGAATTGAAGCGCCTGTTGCAAGCTCGTTTTCCTGAAGACCCTTTGCTCGTGCCCCATCGTGTTTTTGCGGTGGTGTGTTCACGTCCTGATCCAAACATGTGATGATGGGCGGGTTCTAAGCGGGCATGACAGAGGATGCTGGTAATAGGGTCAGATGGGTTGCCATGCTCGACGGAAGGCAGTATAATGCCCAGGCTTTTGCAAAATACTTCGATTTGAACAACAATCCACCCTCACAAGAAAGGAGTGTGTTTTATGGCCTCACAAACGTTGCATCATTGCCTCAACTGCGAACGCCCAGAAACCATGATACCCTTGCTCGCATTGCGATATGACGGAAAAGATGCCTGGATTTGCTCCCAGTGCATTCCCATCCTGATCCATCAACCGATCCAATTGGCCGGAAAGCTACGGGGAGCGGCAACCATTCCTCCCGCACCTGAAGACCACGCATAGATCGTCGTTGGTGTCACCAATGTGTTGCTTAGAACGTTCTCAGTCGGACTTGCTTGATTGAGAACGTTTTTTCGTTTTGGGTCGAGCCCCTATTTGGGGAATCCTCTCTATTGCGGATGCGGAGATGACCCATATCTCGTCGAAGTGGCGTTTAGCTCATACATTCAAGGCCTCGCAGACCTTCGAATGTCTGAGGACATGGGATAGCCATCCATGAAATGATTGTTTCAATGGACTTATGGGGGATCGCCGCTTACGGATCGATTGACGATGCGGCCATCCCGAAGGGTGATGATTTCATCCATGAGTTCCAGGCCCGCTGCGCGGTGGGTGATGAGCAATACGCTGCGATGGCTGATGAGTGGCGCCAGGTCGCGCCAGAATGCCTGCTCGGTGATGGCATCCAGATTGGCAGTGGGTTCATCTAGTAGGAGGATGGGGGCGTTTTTCAGCAATGCTCGGGCAATCGCCAGGCGTTGACGTTCTCCGCCGCTGAGTTGAAGACCAAATTCACCAATCCATGTGTCCAGCCCCAACGGCAGTGATTGGACGAAGTCGGCAAGTTGGGCTTGAGCAAGCGCCTCCCAAAGGTCCTCGTCACGCGCATGGGGTTGTGCCAGTTGCAGGTTATCTCGGATGGTGGCATTGAATAGGTGGGTGTTTTGAGAGACGACGCTGAATTGGGCGCGCACATCGTCACTTGCACATGCGCGTATGTCCCGGTCTCCGAGCTTGATTTGACCTTGGTCGTAATCCCAGAAGCGCATGAGCAAGCCGATCAGCGTGCTCTTTCCAGCGCCGCTGGGGCCCACGATCGCCATGCGCTTTCCGGGCGGCAGCACGAGATGGATGTGTTGAAGGGCCGGGGGAGCATCCGGTTCATAGCGAAAGCTGAGGTTCTCAATTGTGAGGGTGGCTGTGGCGTGGTGGGGACAGGGAAGGGGTGAAGAGGGGTCCTGGACGGCGGGAGGCGTATCGATGATGTGAAATATCCGTCGGGCAGCGGCAAGCGTTGCCGAAAGGCGCTGCATGGCTAAGGGCAATGGCTGAATGGCTTCGAAAGCAGCCATGACGCCAAGAGCGATGACCGCGAGGTTGACGCCATGAAGTTGCCCCACGGAGACAGCCGGGATGGCCAGGGCCAGGGCCAATATCACACTGAGATGCATGAAAAGATTGACTCCGCTCTCATGCAGCGCGGAGATAGCTCCTAACTTGGTTTGAAC
>WFTO01000296.1 GCA_015485435.1 Anaerolineae bacterium
CGGGCAAAACCTTCGTTCTGACAGGCACCCTCGAATCCATGTCGCGCAGTGAAGCCAAGGAGAAGCTTCAGGCCCTGGGCGCCAGGGTAAGCGGCAGCGTATCGAAGAAAACCGACTATGTCGTGGCCGGCGCCGATGCCGGCTCCAAACTGGCCAAGGCACAGACATTGGGTATTCAAGTACTTGATGAAGAAGCGTTGCTTCACATCATTGGCGAGCATCAGCCCTAATCAGCCAATCGCGCGTAGGAGATGTTTCGCCAAATTCGTGTTCATTCACAGGATGATGCGCCATTTAATGAATCTCTGAGTTGTGTCCGGATTTGGACTGTCTTCCCTTGAGCATTTGAATTGATCTCATCGCCTTGATTGATCATGTTTATGTAAGAAAAACCGTATCGTTTTTCATCTGTTATTCTGTTATCCATTACATTTTCATTACCTTTTTCAGGTTGGTATTTTATTGGAGTTATTTCGAGTTTAAACTGTCTGTTCATTGCGACAGAAGTTTAAATATCATTGCTAACGTAATTATTTGTTAACGTGCCGAATACGATTGACGGGAATCGTGTACGTTGTATTTAAGTGTAATGTCAGCGTAGTTATTTACGAAACAAGAATAAGAAGCCGATACCTTGTCTCCCACAGTTATTGCCAGGAAATTTTTCGTTCGAGTTAAAAACGGAGAATTTCGTTATCTTGCCAAACGCCTCTTTCCCGGGGGCAATAGGCTGTTTTATGCAGGTCGGCAATTGATTTTCGAATGCCCATCTCCATCAGATATATTCGTGGATAAAGAGAACAATGGCTATTTGATTGAGCGTGCGACAGCGAGTGATATCGAAAGACTGTGTCTCGATTTTCCCCGAAAGCGGTCGCGTTTCAAGAAACGTCTTTCCCTTGGTGATAGCTGTTTCGTTGCCAAAAAGGGCGGTGCCATTGCCGGGTATGTATGGGCGAAAGAACCGCGCTCCGTATTCGATACCAATAGCCTCTATCGTTTTCGAACCCATCAACCAGGTGTGTGGTTTTTCGATCTCTTCGTTTTTCCGGAACATCGTAGAAATGGACTCTTTTCTGCTCTGGTAGGGGAGATTGTCAGAAGCTGGCCTCCCTCTGTCTGCAAGGTGCTCTATAGCGAGACTTACCACACCAATCATCTGTCGATAGCGGCCCATAATAAGATAGGGGCTCATGTGGTGGCAGATGTCCGTTATTTTTCTATTCTCGGACTAAAAATTTATTTGAGTGAAGATACTCACAATGTTCGTCGAACATTCCAGGTTCGCTATTGCCTGGATGTAAGCAAACACAAGCTCTGATCAGGAGCAAAACCCCATGAAAAGGTAATGGTCTATCGTTATCCTTGACTATATGCGCATAAGCGAATATGATCCATTTTATGGATAGCCAATCACTCGCTGCCTTGTTCAAAACTCTCTCGGAGCCGGTTCGCCTGCGGATCGTCTATTTGCTGCTTGAGCGAGGCGAGCTCTGTGTTTGCGACTTGGTGGAGACCTTGCAGCTTTCCCAGAGTGTGGTGTCGCGCCATTTGGCCTATTTGCGCCACAATGGCCTGGTGTCCAATCGGCGGGAAGGGGTCTGGATCTATTACCGGGTTACGCAACGGTGTTGTGAACCGCTGTTTGACTATATTCGTCAAGCCGGCGCAGCGAATTCCGAGATGCAGGATGATCTCGCCCGCCTCGATGCCACCGGCGGGCAGATAGGGTGTGGTTGATGGTTTTTTTAAAATCTCAATATATCTGTCTATGCGTATATATGAATAATGTTGAATTGACCCGCTATGAATTTTTTTGAACGTTATCTCTCGCTATGGGTTGTTCTGTGCATCATGGCCGGCATGGTGCTGGGCAATGAGTTGCCCGCTCTGTTCCAGACCATTGGTGAAATGGAGGTGGCGCGGGTCAATATTCCGGTGGGCATACTGATCTGGGTGATGATCATCCCGATGCTGGTGAAGGTCGACTTTGGCGCCTTGCATCAGGTGCGCCAGCATGTCAAAGGGATCGGCGTGACGCTGTTTGTGAATTGGCTGGTCAAACCTTTTTCCATGGCCTTTCTCGCCTGGCTCTTCATCGACCATTTTTTTGCGCCCCTGTTACCACCTGCACAGTTGGAAAGCTATGTGGCGGGGTTGATCTTGTTGGCAGCGGCCCCCTGCACGGCCATGGTGTTTGTCTGGAGTCGTCTTTCCGACGGTGATCCACTTTTCACCCTGAGCCAGGTGGCGCTCAATGACACTATCATGGTCTTCGCCTTTGCGCCGATAGTGGGTTTGTTGTTGGGGCTCTCTTCCATCGTTGTGCCGTGGGATACCTTGTTGACCTCGGTGGTGCTCTACATCGTTATTCCTGTCGTGATCGCCCAGTTTTGGCGCAGGCGGCTGTTGCGTCGCGGCGAGGCGGCCTTCGAACGGGCGATGGTCAAAATTGCGCCCTGGTCGGTGGTGGCGTTATTGCTGACACTGGTGCTCCTGTTCGCATTTCAGGGCAAGGCCATTGTCGAGCAGCCGCTGATCATCGCCCTGTTGGCTGTGCCCATACTCATTCAGGTTTTTTTCAATTCGGCGCTGGCTTACTGGCTCAATCGCGCTGTGGGAGAGAAGCATTCCGTCGCCGCGCCGTCGGCCCTGATCGGTGCCTCCAACTTCTTTGAGCTGGCCGTGGCGGCGGCCATCAGCATGTTTGGTTTCGAATCCGGTGCCGCCCTGGCCACGGTGGTGGGGGTGTTGATCGAGGTGCCGGTGATGTTGTTGGTGGTGCGCGTCGTCAACGCCTCCAAACCCTGGTATGAGCGGCGGCTCGCTTAAGGAGTGTTGGCAGATGTTTGATCTATTGGCTACCTGGCTGACGCGTGACGTGATGGGGCTGGATATGGCCAGCCACGCGGGTTCGGCGGTCCACTTTTTTATTCAGGATGTCACCAAGATCTTCGTGTTGCTGGTGGTTGTTATCTACGTCATGGGATTGCTGCGCGCCATCCTCTCCCCCGAGCGGGTGCGTGACTACGTTCGTGGCAAACCCAAATGGCTATCCCGTGTACTGGCCATCATGTTGGGGGCAGTCACACCGTTCTGCTCCTGCTCTTCCGTACCGTTATTCATCGGCTTCGTCGAAGCGGGCATCCCTCTCGGGGTGACCTTCTCCTTCCTCATCGCCAGTCCCATGATCAACGAAGTCGCGGTGGTGATCCTGGCCTCGGTACTGGGCTGGAAACTGGCGCTGCTCTATGTGGCCGCCGGGCTGCTGGTGGCCTTTGTCGGGGGCGTGGTGATGGAGTGGTTCAAACCGGCGCGCTGGGTGGAAGAGTATGTCTGGAAAATCGAGATGGGCGAGGCGACCAGGCTGGAGGCCGATACTTCGCTGCAGGGGCGTCACCGCTATGCCCTGGGGGAGGTCAGGGAGATTGTCGGCCGCATCTGGAAATGGGTCGTCGCCGGGGTGGCCGTGGGAGCTTTGTTTCACGGTTTTGTGCCCCAGGCGTGGGTGGTCGAACACCTGGGTGGCGAGGACAACTGGTGGGCCGTGCCCGGGGCGGTGTTACTCGGCGTGCCGCTCTACTCCAATGCGACCGGTGTGATTCCCGTGGCCGAGGCGATGCTGGGTAAAGGGGTCGCCATCGGCACCACCCTGGCCTTCATGATGAGTATCGCCGCGCTGTCTTTGCCGGAGATGTTAATCCTGCGCAAGGTAATCAAGTGGCCCGCCCTGGCGCTTTATGCCGCGGTGCTGGCGGTGGCTTTCACCCTGGTGGGGTGGGGTTTCAATTTATTGAGTTGAGGAGCGATAGATGAAGACGATCAAAGTACTGGGTTCAGGCTGCGCCAACTGCAAGACCACGGCGAAAATCATCGAAGAGGTGGCGGCCGAGAAAGGCGTGGCGGTTAAGGTGGAGAAGGTTGAGGATATCGCCGCCATCATGGGCTACGGCGTGATGTCGACGCCCGGGGTGGTGATCGATGAGAAGGTGGTGCATGCCGGTGGCGTGCCCGACCGTAAGGCCGTTGAAGGCTGGTTGAGCGCATAGCCTGCGGGACACCGCGCTCCAGTGTTCAATAACAGAAACAGGGAGAGAGAAGAATGACTATCCGTGTGGGCATCAACGGATTTGGCCGTATGGGCCGTCTTGGGTTGCGCGCTGGCTGGGACAACCCGGCGTTTGAAATTGTGCAGATCAATGAGGTTGCCACCGACGCCGCCGGAGCGGCCCATCTGCTCACCTTCGATTCAGTGCATGGTCCGTGGGAGTATGAAGCCGGCGCGGAAAATGATCGGGTCATCATTGATGGCCAAGCGCTCAACTACTCATCC
>WFTO01000297.1 GCA_015485435.1 Anaerolineae bacterium
GCGGGCACGGGGCCGGGCAGACGGTTAAGCTGATGAACCAGATTCTGGTCGTTGGGAACGCTCTGGCCATTAGCGAAGCATTGCTCTTCGGGCAGGCCGCTGGTGTCAACCTGGAAAAGGCGTTGGAAGCGGTTGAAGCGGGAGCTGCTGGCAGTTGGATGTTAACCCATCGCGGCCCTCAAATCCTGCAGCGAGATTGGCGACCAGGTTTCACCATCGACCTCCAACAAAAGGACCTTCGACTCGTGCTGGGAGCGGCGGATGATTTCGGTGCGCCCATCCTGGGGGCGGGATTGGTGTTCCAGCTGTATCGCACCTTGCAGGCCCAGGGGCTTGGTCACGAAGGGAATCATGCGCTGATTAAGGCGTTGGAGAATCTGGCTGGCTATCAGGTCAAACCATCTTCGTAATCCGCCCCATCTCCGCGAATCAATCAAAAACGGCCCCCACGTTGGAGGCCGTTTTGTTTTTGCACAGCGCATGAAAGGAATTAACGACGTCGACCGGTCAGCAAAATCACGTAATAGAGCACCTGCCCGATGGCTGCGATCGCGGCGGCGACGTAGGTCAGGGCCGCGGCGTTTAACGTCGCATTGACCCCTTTCATTTCCTGCGGAGAAAGAATGCCCAGAGCGACAAGCTCTTTCTTGGCCCGAGCGCTGGCGTTGAATTCGACGGGCAACGTGATGATAGAAAAAATCGCGGTCAGGGCGAAGAGAATCACCCCAAACCATGCCAAGGTGTAGCCAAGTTCCGTCGCGCCCGTAAGCGCCATCAGCAGAAATCCGCCCATGATGATCATGGGGCCCAACCAGGAGCCGAATTGCACAGCAGGCACGATGGCGCTACGCAGTTTCAATGGCGCGTAGCCATCCGCGTCCTGAAGGGCATGGCCAGCTTCATGGGCGGCAACGCCCACGGCAGCGATGGTCGGTTCGCGACCAACCTGCGGAGATAAACGCAAAACCTTGGCGCGAGGATCGTAATGATCGGAAAGCATGCCGCGAGTTTCTTCGATGCTCACATGTCGCAGACCGTAATGATCCAATATCAGACGAGCTACTTGAGCGCCCGTGAGCCCGCGAGAATTTCGCACTTTGCTATATTTTCCAAAAGCGCTTTTGACTTTCATCTGGGCCCATAGCCCCAGCAATAATCCGGGTAGGGCCAGCAGCAGCCAAAGCGAAAAGGAACCGTAGTACATGGACGAAAGGCCTCCTTCTACGTAAAAATAGGATTTCGACGACCTAATTTTAACACGTCATGATTAGCGGAATATTTGATGATGTTTGAAAAAACAAACTAGACTTGAGCTTTTCCCATTGACCGATGAAAGGGATTGCAGCAATTGCCCCCTCGTTTTAGGATGCTACTCCACCGATTGGGCCCAATCGGCAAGTGCGTCCTGCCAGGGACGTAGCTGGATGCCCAAAGCCGCAGCCATCCGGTTGACGAGCACCGCATGAAGGGGTGGCGTGGCTGCGCGCTGCCATTCGGTGTGTGGTATTGGGGTGATGGGAATATGACCACGACCGGTTAATCGCAACGCCTCTTTGGCGAATTCATAGCGGCTGGTCATGCCCTCATTCACCAGATGATAAATGCCTGGTGGCGCTTTGAAATCAATCAATTGAAAGATGGCCGCGGCCAGGTCGGGAGCATAGGTCGGCGCCCCGAATTCATCGGCCACCACCCGCAATGCACCATACTTGTCAGCGGCAGCCACTATTTTGGCGGGAAAATTTTGTTTACCGCGGGAAAAAAGCCAGGAAATGCGAATGATCCGCGCCCGAGAGTGATAAAAGCGAATGGCGTTTTCGCCAGCCAGCTTGGATCGCGCATAGACGCTTCCGTGGGTGTTGTCCGGTTGATCCCACTCATCATATCGGCGACCGGGCATGGCGCCATCAAAGACTTCGTTGGTCGAGATGTGATACAACGAAGCGCCCAGCTCTTCGCAGAAACGGGCCAGATACCCCGCTGCCAGGGCGTTGATGCGGTACGCCAGGTCGGGCTGGGCCTCAGCTGCATCGACGTTGGTGAACGCCGCCGTGTTGATGACAATTTGCGGACGCATATCCCGCAATGCATATTGAGTAGCGGAGGCGTCGGTGATGTCATGTTCTGGGAGATCCATCCCCAGAAGTTCATGATTGGTAGGAAACTGGAATAAGGTCTGACCTAATTGGCCTTTGTGTCCGATAATTAGAATGCGAGTCATGGTGTCTGTGCTTGCAGCGAAATCATGGACCGGTGTGCTCTTCAGAGGGTTTGATGAGAGGCACAAAACGCACCGGTCCCAGCGATTCTTTGATCAAGTTGCCATCGATTTTGGTGACCAACCACAGGGTTTGGTTCCAGTCTTCTCGTCCCACCGGGATCACCATACGGCCGCCCTCCGCCAGTTGTGTGATCAGGGCCTGAGGCCACACGGGCGCGGCCGCGGTGACGATAATGGCGTCGAAAGGCGCCTCCTCGGGCCAACCCTCCCAGCCATCTCCGATACGATAATGGATGTTGGTATAGCCTAACTCCGTAAGGATCTGTTTGGCTCGCTCCTGTAGTTCTGGTCGCACTTCGACGGTAAAGACATCTTTGGCCAGTTCCGCCAAGATCGCGGTCTGATAGCCCGAACCGGTGCCAATCTCCAGGACGCGAGCATCGGGCGTCAGCTGGAGCGCCTGAGTCATCAGGGCAACGACATAGGGCTGAGAGATGGTCTGTCCTGAGCCGATGGGTAGGGGGCGATCGTCGTAGGCGTATTGCTGCAGGTGTTCGGGCACGAACCGATGGCGAGGCACGCGCTCGATCGCGGCCAACACATCGGGGTCGGTAATGTCAGTCCAACGAGGGGGCCATGTAGGCATTGGATTCACGCGTTTGGATACCGAGATGAGTTGCGATAGGGGGACGATTGAAGTTCTTGAAGACGCGCTGGGCGATTTCCGCTTGTCCTCGCACAGAAAGATGAACGCCATCGACCTGCCACGCGCCCGACGCCAGAGGATAACTCACTTCGATGAGCGCCGCCTGGGCATCGCGGGCCAAGTCACGAATCGCCGTGTTATAGCGAGCGCAGGGAGCAAAATGGGGATCATCAGCAAGTTCGGGAGAAAGGGGCGCCATCGTCACGAACGCAGGCAAGGCATCCATGATCTGCGCCTGCCTGACCATCCACCCCAGTATGGATAGGAAATCCTCCATGGGAACTTGAGAATCGACATCCTTTTGCGCCTCGGCTTCAGGCAAGGGATTAAGTAAATATCCTAGCCTGCGTAACAGGGCATGGCGTCCCCACCAGGTGCGTTCATTGCGATGAAAGATCTCAATACGACGATCGACGATTGGGCTGTGAGCGCGTCGGCAGTCATTGACACCCAAAGCGATCAGCAATAGCTGGGGATGGTGGGCTCGAACGACGTCAAAGCGGACATAAGCGTCGGCTACGGTGTCGCCAGGCACACTTTCATTATGAATTCGCCAATCATATTGAGGATATGAGGCCTGGAGTTGTTCACGCAGGAGTTGAGGCCAGGCGTATCCTTTCGACAATCCATAACCATGGGCAATAGAATCGCCCAATACCACGATAGTCTTTTCGGTTTGTGTGTGTGGGAGGGGTGTGATCATCATGAAAACATTGTAATCGAGCTGGTTCGTAAGTGGCAAGTAACCTCAAGGTTGAAAGCACGGCGCTTGATTTAACGCGGGCTCAGTCCAGCGATAATGTGCGTTTGAATTGCTCCCACCACGTGGGCAGTGTGATCTCGCTAGGCCCGAGGATTGTTTCCGCCGCGTAGGGAGAGAGAGGCGTCCGTTCCATATTGAATTCCAGGATACGACCGCCATGCTCAAGGGTATAGTGGGGCAAATAGGCCGCGGGATACACGACCGCGGAGGTCCCAATAACCAGGGCGATATCCGCCTCGCGAAAGACCCGCTCCGATTTCATCAACATCATGGGGTCCAGAGGCTCGCCAAACCATACGACGTCAGGCCGTAGCAGGCCGCCACAACGGGGGCAGGTTGGCGGCAGCTCTGGCAAAGGCGCCCGACGATCCTCCTGACGAAAATCGCACTCCGTACAACGCACATACCAGATATCGCCATGTAAATAGTAAATCTTCTGATTGCCTGCTTCTCGATGCAAGCCATCGATGTTTTGCGTCACCAGAGTAAAGTCAGGAAGATAACTTTCCATCTCTGCCAACGTCACATGCGCCCGATTTGGACGCGCCGCCACCATCTTCTGCCGACGCCAATCATAAAATTCCCACACCAGGCGTGGGTCTCTGGCGAATGCTTGGGGAGTCGCCAGCTGTTGGGGCTCATAGTGTCGCCAAAGGCTGTCGCTGCCATCGCGAAAGGTGGCGATACCGCTTCCTTTAGAAATCCCAGCGCCAGTCAATACAGCGATCTTGGGCAAGATCATGTTAGCCTCCATATCTACAAAGTTGCCTTCATTATACACAAACTCACAACCAGGATTGCTGCAATGTTTTTGGCGATCTGCATATTTCTGATTACAATTTACTTATGGGCCGACATAGATGACCTGTAAGAGCCTCTCTCCTTTCCGACCATAGCAACAATCGTGTCCTCCTTGCCAAAATCCTCCGAGCCTGTTCGCGCTGATCTTCTTAAGTTTTTGTATGATCGCGCCGCCAATGCGCGCTGTGTGAGCCTGGTCGGGATCAACAACGTCGGCAAATCTCATCTGTTACGTGACTTCCAGGACCCTGAGATTCAAGCCAGACTCCTGCCTAAGCTGACAAAACCGATTCATATCTTTTACATTGATTGCAATCGTATGCTCAACATCGGTGAGCAGGCCTTCTATGAATTAATTTTGCGTGTGTTGGTACAGGAGCTCGCAAAGAGGAATGTGTCTTTACGAACGCGCATTTTAACGGCATACGAGCAATTGATTGCACCCCCAAGCGCACTGCACATTCCCTTAAGCTTTAATGAGGCCATTACCGATCTCATTGAAAGCAATGTAGGGACGACGGTGCTGGTGTTTGATGAATTCGACAGCGCCTTTCGGGCGCTAGATAGTCGGGCATTTTTGAATTTAAGAGCCTTGAAGGATCGCTACGGTGACGCCCTATGCTATCTCACGGCTACACATCGACGTCTTGTCCACCTACGCACAGGAGAAGAGGTGGATGATTTTA
>WFTO01000298.1 GCA_015485435.1 Anaerolineae bacterium
GCGTTGACGCCGCCTGGCAAGTGGTCTCGCAGACCATGTTCATACACACTCCCTTCTTTCTTGCTCGGTTCAACGCGTGTTTCATATGGCCGGAAATCAATACGGAGCGCATCGCACTATTGGCGAGGTTGTGAGAGAAAAGGATACATCGGATAATGGAAAAGGAGCAAAAAAGCGAAGTGGACGGTTGCTTTCCCCATGCTCCTGATCTATACTGCCTGCATGGATGAAAAACAATTTTTCGACAAAATTCAACGAAATCCCCGTCCCATGATAGTGGATGTCTGGGCCCCCTGGTGCGCTCCATGCCGGCGTATGGACCCTCTCTTTGCAGAGATGCAAGCGCGTTACGAAGGCAGGGTGGATTTGCTCAAAGTGAATGCCGATGAATCCCAACCCCTTGTGAAGCAATTGGGCGTATTGGGCATTCCAACGACTATCGTGTATCGACATGGTCAGGAGATCGGTCGGCGTACTGGGGCGATGAGCCGCGCAGACCTGCAAGGCTTGTTCGAGGCGGCTTTGAGTGAGGATGTCGTGCGGATTCCTGCGATGAGCCGCACGACCCGATTGATTCGTTTGTTTATCGCCATGGCGCTGTTGGTGATGGGAATAACCATCGCGGAAAGCGGTGCGGTGTTTTATGTATTTGCATTGTTGATGCTGTTTTGGGCGATGTATGATCACATTCCCGGTGTTTCTGGTCTTCGTGATAAGCTCATCAAAAAATTATTGCAAATGTCGAATGAATGAGCATTGTCCGACCTGCATTGACGGATCGACACATATGACACCAAAGCAAAACGGCCGCCCGTTCCAGGAGATTTGACTTTTTTCAGCAAATGCGCTATCCTCCACGACTAATTCTATAAAGCAACTCTTATCCAGAGAGGCGGAGGGACCGGCCCTGTGAAGCCTCGGCAACCCGGCAAACGCAGCAACGGCGCTGTATACGCGTCAGGGTGCCAATTCCGGCAGAATTTTCTGGAAGATGAGAGGAGCCGCAATCACTACTCCTGCTCATCCCCATGCTTGGGGATTTTTCTTTTTGCAGGAGACGTTTGTCTCAAGTCGTTCCTTGCAGCCCTCTCCAGATGAGAGGGCTTTTTTCTTTCTTTCATGTAACACCTCAAAGCAAAAAGGAGTTTTTTCTCATGAGCACAGACCCCACGATTGAACGCAAATTTGGTTTTAGTACCCAGCAACTCCACGCAGGCCAACAACCCGATCCCGCCACGGGTAGCCGGGCTGTTCCCATCTATCAGACCACCAGCTATGTTTTTCATGATACCGAGCATGCGGCCAATCTTTTTGCGTTGCAAGAAATGGGCAATATTTACACGCGTATTATGAATCCAACGACCGATGTGCTTGAGCAGCGGATAGCTGCGTTGGAGGGAGGGGTTGGCGCCTTGGCCGCAAGCAGTGGGCATGCAGCCCAGACCATGGCGATCTTCACCCTTTGTTCAGCAGGTGATCATATCATCAGCAGTAGCCGGCTGTATGGCGGGACATATAATCAATTCAATTACACCTTCCCTCGGCTTGGCATAGATGTTACCCTGGTAGATCCTCGAGACCCCGCCGCCTTTGAAGCGGCAATCCGGCCCAATACGAAATTGATCTATGGCGAGACCTTAGGAAATCCCGATCTAACCGTGTTCCCATTTGAGGAGGTCTCGGCCATTGCTCAGGCCTACCAGATTCCTTTGATGATCGACAATACCTTTGCCACTCCTTACCTCTGCCGACCGTTGGAGCATGGCGCCAATATTGTCACGCATAGTACGACGAAGTTTCTAGGAGGCCATGGGACGACGATCGGTGGTATGATTGTGGATGGTGGTAATTTCGACTGGCGCAGCGGTCGCTTTGAGAATTTTACAACGCCAGATCCCAGTTATCATGGTCTCGTATACGCAGATTTGGGCCCTCAGGCCTTTATCCTGAAGGCCCGGGTGCAGATATTGCGAGATGTAGGCGCATGCCAAGCTCCCTTTAACAGCTGGATGACGCTGCAGGGCATTGAAACATTAAGCCTGCGTATGGATCGCCATGTCGCTAATGCACAGCGTGTTGCGGAGTTTTTGGAGGATCATGCTGATGTGACCTGGGTCAAATATCCAGGTTTGCCGAGCCACCCCGATCATGATCGAGCCAAAAAATACCTGCCGAAAGGGCCCGGCGCCATTTTGGGCTTCGGAATCCGTGGTGGCCGCGCCGCAGGCGAGGCTTTTATCAATCACCTCAAGTTGTTTAGCCATCTGGCCAACGTCGGCGACGCCAAAAGTCTGGCTATTCATCCCGCCAGCACTACGCATAGTCAATTGAGCGACGATGAATTGCGCAGCGCCGGCGTTACGCCCGATTTCATTCGCTTGAGCATCGGTATTGAAGACATCGAGGACATCCTCTGGGATCTGGATCAGGCGTTGGCTGCAGCAAGGCGCCAGTAGAGCTCTGCCAGCTTTTACGGTTTCCTTCATCGTATGATCGACCATCAGAACGGAATCCCATGACTCGTTCCATTGGTATTGTCGAAACACAATATGTCACATTCGCGGAACAGGAGCCCTTTCAGCTGGAAAGCGGCGCGACCCTCAGTCCTGTGACGCTGGCGTATGAAACCTACGGCACGCTGAACGCTGATCGCAGCAATGCCATCCTCATTCTTCATGCTTTCAGTGGCAGCGCCCACGCTGCCGGGCGTCATCATCCTGATGATCCTAAACCGGGGTGGTGGGATGAGTGCATCGGTCCGGGGAAGGCGTTTGACACCGATCGCTTTTTTGTGATCTGCAGCAATGTTCTCGGCGGATGCTATGGGTCTACCGGTCCGTCCAGCATCGATCCATCTACGGGAAAACCCTATGGATTGCATTTTCCCGTGGTAACCATCGGCGATATGGTCAATGCCCAGGTGAAATTGCTCGATCACCTGGGCATTGACGTATTGTTATGCGCTGCGGGAGGATCTATGGGGGGCATGCAGGTTTTGGAGTGGGCAGCGCACCATCCTGAACGCGTGCGTTCCGCCATCCCCATCGCCACCACGGCTCGACATAGCCCCATGCTGATCGCTTTCAGTGAGGTCGGACGACAGGCGATTTATGCAGACCCCAACTGGCATCAAGGCGATTATTATCATCGAGCGCAAAAGCCGGATGCAGGGCTGGCCGTGGCCCGGATGGTGGGGCACATTACCTACCTCAGCGAACAATCGATGCAGCAAAAGTTTGGCCGGCGTTTGCAGGGGCGAGAACGGTATGGCTATGAATTTCAAACCGAATTCGCCGTAGAAAGCTATCTGAAATATAATGGCTCAAAATTTACCCGGCGTTTCGACGCCAACAGTTATCTTTACATTACCAAAGCGATGGATTACTTCGACCTGGTCGCCCAGCACGGTTCTCTGGCTGCCGCGTTTGCTCACTCCTCCCACATAAAATTTCTTGTCCTCAGCTTTACCAGCGACTGGCTGTATCCTAGCCATCACAGCAAGGAATTGGTGCGGGCGCTCACAGCCGCCGGTTGCGATGTAACGTATCTGGACATTCAAAGCGATTGGGGACATGACGCCTTTCTTCTGGAAGTCGACACCATGACCCATCTGATCGGCAGTTTTTTGGACCAGCTGGCGAAGGAGGTGTTGTGACCATTCCTTCGCTACGGCCCGATCTCCAGGCTATCGCCCGGCTGATACCTCCTTCCTCCAGCGTTCTCGATTTAGGATGTGGCGAGGGCGATCTCTTGCTGTATCTTGCGCGCCAAAAAGGCGTGAGAGTCCGGGGTATTGAGCTGGCTGAAAACAATGTGTTGGCCTGTGTGCGTCGTGGCCTTACGGTGCGTCAGGGACGCCTGGAGGAGGGGCTTGCAGACTATCCTGATGCGCATTTCGATTACGTTATCCTTAGTCAAACCCTGCCATTTTTAAACGACCCCGGCGCTGTGTTAGAGGAGATGCTGCGCGTGGGGCGTCGCGCCATTGTAAGTTTTCCTAACTGGGGATATTGGCGTTGTCGTTTGGACCTGCTTCTCACCGGTTGTATTCCCCAGGCTCCCGACCTGCCCCAACGTTGGAGCGATCCCCCACGCTGGCAGGCGCTCACTATTACCGACTTTGCCCGCTTCACTCGAGAACGGGGCATTCGCATCACCCGACAAATTTACCTGGACCGAGATCGGGTGGTCCGCATTCGTAAATTCAAGAATTTGCTAGCCACTACTGCCATCTTTCAGCTGGAAAAAACTTCTCAAACATCATCACCAGGCCAGTCATCATAATGACGCAGTACAAGCCCGCGATCGGAGGATTGCCATGAACGAAATGATCACTTTTCCCAAAGACTTCCTGTGGGGAGCCGCTACATCAGCCTATCAAATTGAAGGCGCATGGGACGAAGATGGCAAAGGGGAGTCCATTTGGGATCGTTTTTCTCACACTCCCGGAAAGATCATGGATGGTTCCACCGGGGACGTGGCCTGTGATCATTATCATCGCTGGGAGCAAGATCTGGATTTGATGCAGACATTAGGATTACAGGCTTATCGGTTCTCGATTTCCTGGCCGCGCATTCTTCCCGATGGTCGAGGTCAGGTGAATCAGAAGGGTTTGGATTTTTACGATCGGCTGGTGGATGGTTTGCTGCAGCGCCATATTACGCCATTTGTGACATTGTATCACTGGGATTTGCCCCAGCGGCTTCAGGATGAAGGGGGATGGCCCCAGCGAAGCGCCGCGGAGGCATTTGTGCACTATGCCGATGTGGTCAGCGCGCGGCTGGGGGATCGCGTGAAGCATTGGATTACCCACAATGAGCCATGGGTGGCTGCGTTTTTGGGATATGGCATGGGGGTCCATGCCCCAGGAATTCAAGATTTCCAACTGGCCGTCAACGCAGCCCATCATCTTTTGCTTTCTCATGGCTGGGCAACAGAAGTCATCCGCAGCAATAGCCCTCACGCTCAGGTGGGGATCACGTTAAACCTGAATGATGTCGTGCCAGCATCGCCAAGTGCGCTCGATTACGCGGCTGCGCGCGAGATCGATGGGTTCACCAATCGTTGGTTCCTGGATCCCATTTTCGGGCGGGGGTACCCACCGGATGTGGTCGCCTGGTTCCAGCGAGTGCATGGCGCCGACCTGCAGTGCGTGCAGGATGGCGACATGGACATCATGGCCGCGCCCATCGATTTTTTGGGCCACAATTACTACACGCGAACGGTGGCCAGAGATGCCGCGCCCGAAAACGCCCCTCGTTCCATCGATACGACCGATTCTGAATTTACGGAAATGGGCTGGGAGGTCGCCCCTCGCTCTCTATTCCGTATGCTGATCCGCCTCCACTATCATTATCAAATTCCCCACATTTACATTACCGAAAATGGTGCCGCCTTCCCAGATTCGATCTCCGAGGATGGCGACATTCGAGATACGCGACGCTTGGCCTATCTGCAGGCCCATTTGCAGGCTGCGCATGACGCTATCCAATGTGGCGTACCCCTGCGAGGCTATTTTGTTTGGTCGCTGATGGATAACTTTGAATGGTCCTTTGGCTATACAAAACGTTTCGGCATTGTATACGTCGACTTTGACACCCAGGAACGACGTCTTAAGCAAAGCGGTCGCTGGTATCGTCAGGTGATTGCTGAGAATGGATTTCGTTTCAGGAACGGATCATGACAAGAAGCATTTTGAATGGCTCAAGGGCCAACAATGCATGAGGCTCATGCGCCGGCATGATAATCATCTCTCCCGCGCTCACGCGGATGGGGTGTCCGGAGATCGTGATTTCAGCGACGCCATCGATCACATAGACCAGCGCGTCGTATGGCGAGGTGTGTTCACTTAGGTCCTGCCCTTTATCAAAAGCAAACAGGGTGACATTCCCCGTTTTTTGGTTGATAATGGTTTTGCTTACAACTGAGCCTTCTTGATACTCGATGGCGTCGGCAAGTTGGATGACTGGATATCGTTGTTCCATATGTGGATTCTCCGATGGTCGTTATGCAGGGCGTGAATGAGTGAATGGATTAGGCGGATGTCATTGTACACCGACTCGCATGATTCACCAATCGGCCCAACAGACTCATGTAACGGATGTTCGACCACTTCAAAAACCAGTTGCCTCGGAATCACTGGGGGCGTTGGCTGGGCTTTGCAGGCGGATGTATACTGAAGCGAAGCCAGCAAGGCGGGTTTGTTTGCTGCTTGAAGATGGCATACTCCCGTTCTCCAGCTGGTTTCGAATCGACAATCACTTGTTATCAATCCGAAGAGATGCGATGAAACGCCCAAGCGCCTCATTGTGACCATGTTTGGGACATTGGGGATGTGGGAGGAATACATAGTCGGGAGATATCGAGCGACGAGAAGCTCAGACGCCCATGACGGACCGTTCGCCGTCTTGGTTGGCATAGCTGTTGGTTCCATGCGTTTTTTCTCCCGGTTTGGCTAGCTCCGGACACCAACAGGCGCTTATCTTTGGCGTAAGCTGCGAGGATAATGGTTTTTGAGAATCCCTTGGACACGTTTGCCCCAGCCGAGAGCGAATTCTTCCACACAGACCAATACCCATCCATCCGGCCCCTGGATGCGTCCTGTTTCACCCCGCAGATAGGCCCGCACCTCTCGACTATCTGGCGAAAAACGCACGGCATGTTGGGCCTGATCGGCATGAAGGGTAAGCGCCAAGGCATGATGGGGTAAGAAATGTCCACGCGTCATACGTCCCACGCGTAACCCTGCGCGCACCGGTCGAATCGGCCCCCACCATGCAGGCGAGACAGGCAACCAGTGGAGATACTCGCCGTATTGTATCCATCCCTCCTGGGGATATGGTTTTGTCAGCTGCGTTGTCCAGAAATCCGCCAGCAACGCTCGCGTGGATGGTTTCAAGGTGGAGGAAGGCGGGGCCAGGGAGCGCTGTTGAACAGGAGGACCCTGCCGTTGCATTAGCGCGAAAAAATGCCCATCGCCTGGTGACCGATGGGGCCATACCCTGATGCAACGCTCCAGATGAAGTCCGCGCGCCAGCGAGCCTGGAATCCAGTCGGGGCGTCCCGGGTCCAAACCTGGGAGGGAAGGGGGGCGTATGAGTTCGAAGTTGGGATGTGTTCGTAGAAAGTGGGCGACAACGGCTTCGTTTTCTTCTGGTGCGAAAGTGCATGTGGCGTAAAGCAGCCTCCCTCCGGGAGCGACAGTTTGTGCGGCGCTGGCCAGAAGATGGCGTTGTCTGGCCGCGTTCCCATCGACCATCGAGTTGCTCCACTGGACTCGAGCCAGTTCCGATTTTCGGAACATGCCTTCCCCCGAACAAGGGGCATCCACCAGAACGCGGTGAAAACGTTCGGGCCAGGCCTGGGCGAGCGCATTCACGTGCTGACTGGTCACTAGCACATTTTTGACGCCAAAGCGTTCCAGGTTTTCGATGAGCGTCCGAGTGCGGTGGCGGATGAGTTCGTTAGCCACCAGCAGACCTTTTCCACGCATGCGCGCAGCCAGATGCGTCGCTTTACCCCCTGGCGCCGCACTGACATCCAGCACCAGTTCGCCCGGTTGAGGGTCCAACAAATGGGCGGCGAGCATGGCGCTAGGGTCCTGCAGATAATAAAGTCCGGCAGCATGATAGGGATGACGCCCCGGCTGAGCGCCTACGTCCGCGATCAAGTATCCTTCTTGCAGCCACGACAGAGGTTGGAGCGGGTAAGGTGATCGATGGAAGAAGGCGGTCGGTGAGATTTTCAGGGAGTTCACGCGTAGCCCGCGCGCTGCGGGCGCATGCAAACTCTCCACGAACGCTTCGTACTCATCCCCCAGCAACTGTCGCATGCGACTGAGAAAATCTCGAGGCAAGGATTGGCTTGGCATAGCCATATTGTACACTCGAAACAGCAATTCAGGGGAACCATCCCCGGTGTTGGGGTATGACAGCGATCGAAGTGATCACCCCCTCTAAGGTTCGCTTTACAACCTTAACAAAAGATGAGAAAATCATCCTCTAGGGTGATGTTTGCTAGCTTACAAATACGTATAATGAAACATAGATGAAAGCAGGATGTGGTCCATTGCTCAAAAAGGAGGTTGCCTGCGAGAGAAACGACAGAAAATCTATCTACTCCCAACCCACCTTCTTTATGAACCACCGATTCCCCAGAAGATAATCAACTCAAAACTGAGGGAGGAACCGTGAAACGTAAGCATGTCATTCTTCTGATTCTGGTTGTGCTGCTGGCAATGATGATTGCCACCGTTGCCTCGGCGGCTGGGCCAGAAAACTCACCCAACCAGCAGGGCGATCGCGAAGGTTGTCTCGCCTGCCACGATGGGATTGAAGACATCCGTGAGCCTGATTCGATGATGATGCAGCAGATTCAGGCCATGGGTGAATGCACCGCCTGCCATGGCGGTAATCCCGCCGTGACCGACGACAAAGACGCCGCCCATGGTCCTGAGGGTGAGTTTTATCCGGATCCTGGCAGCATCTGGGTCTCGGACAAAACGTGTGGTAAATGCCATCCTGGCTACACCGAGCGCCTGAAGCTTGCCTTGATGAATACTGAGGCTGGCAAGATTCAGGGCAACCTGGTGACCTGGGGTGCGCAGAAGGACCGCGCGGTGAAATACGCCAACTACACCCTGGAAGACACCGATGGTCAGGTGCCCTCCGTGGGGACGGACGCTTACAAGGAATACATGGCTCAGGTCATCGAGCAATATCCTGAAGTGTTCCCCACCAAAGTGGAGCAGCTGCCCAACCCCACGGTGGAGGAGATCGTCCAGGATCCATCCAAGGCGGCTTTCACCTATCAACGCCAGCAATGTCAGCGTTGCCATGTGGGCGTGGAGCCTCGCACCAAGCGTGGCGACTGGCGCGGCGTCGGCTGCTCCTCTTGTCATATCCCCTACAGCAACGAAGGGTTCTATGAGGGTAACGACCCAACCATCCCCAAAGATGAGCCAGGACACCCTCTCGTCCATAGCATCCAGGCGACTCGTGACGCCAAGGTCACCGTGAATGGGCATACCTACTCCGGCATCCCGGTCGAAACGTGCAACTCCTGTCATAATCGCGGCAAGCGCATCGGCGTGAGCTACGAAGGTATTATGGAGTTCCCCTATGGCACGCCATTTGACGAGGCCGGCAATGGTCAGCCCAAGCTACACACCAAGAAATACCTTTATATCAAGGATGATCTCCATCACTCGGTGGAGAGCCGGCCAGAAAATCCCAAAGGCGGTATGTTGTGTCAGGACTGCCATACCAGCCTGGAGATGCATGGCGATGGCAACCTGCCCGGCACAACCCTGGCTCAGGTCGAGATCGAATGTTCCGACTGCCACGGTACGCCCGATGCCTATCCCTGGGAGCTGCCATTGGGCTATGGTGAAGAGTTGTTGAAGCAGCCTAAAGATGAACCTCGCGGCCTCTGGGAAAGCGACACCCTGCCTGACAACAAGACTTATTTCGGCATGGCCTACGAGGCCAAGGACGGCTTCCTGCTCACTACCCGTGGCAATCCCTTTGAGAACGTGGTGAAAGATGGCGATGAGGTCATTGTCCATTCTGCCAGCGGTCTTGACTTCAAGGTGCCTCTGTTGAAGAAGATCAAAGAAGATGGCACGTGGAAGAGCCAGGATGCTCAGGTGGCGATGGAAAGCGTCACCAAGCATATGGATAACCTGGAGTGCTACTCCTGCCATGCGGACTGGGCGCCTCAGTGCTATGGTTGCCATGTGACCATGGATTACTCCGAAGGCAAAGAGGACAGCGATTGGGTTGCCCGCGGCAATGCTCAGCTGCCCAACGGCATGAACGATATGACCATCACCTCGCCAGGGAAGGCCAAGGAAGGGCGCTCGTATCTCCGATGGGAGGAACCCATCTTGGGCATCAATGGCGAAGGGCGCGTGACTCCGCTTATCCCTGGTTGTCAGGTCATCTACACCGTCATCGGGCCTGATGGTGAAAACGTTGCCCATAACGTCATCGCCACCAGCGAAGAAGCGCCCATGGCGTTGGATATGGCGCCTGTGCAGCCCCATACCGCTGGTCGCAAGGCCCGCACCTGCGAGTCCTGCCACAGTAACCCCAAGGCATTGGGCTATGGTATCGAGGGTGGTCGTTTCCTCATCGGCTATGACCAGGGCTTCATTGTTGACCTGGCGGACGCCGAAGGCAACATCCTGCCCAGCAACGTCCAATATCAAAGCCAGCCTGTTCCTGCTTTGGCCACCGACCTCAGCCAGGTTGTGGATCCCGAGACCGGCGAACAGCTGATGGTGGTGGGAACGCACTGGCCTGGTTCTGGTCCCCTGACTGCTGACCAACGAACCCGCATGGAACGCGTCGGTCTTTGCATGGGGTGCCATCAGAACATGGCGGATGCAGCCTTCTGGACCGATCCC
>WFTO01000299.1 GCA_015485435.1 Anaerolineae bacterium
ACCAGACCCTGTTGTAGCGCCGCCGCTTGGGTGAACCCGATGCTCTCCAGGGTAATCGCATCTTCCGGCAGATCGGCAGCAAAGACAAGTGCTTTCCAGGCTACGTAGCTAGCCCCAAACAGGCCAGGGATCCCTACTTTTTTACCGACAAGGTCTTCGGGCGTTTGAATATGATTTTCTTGAGGAGAGAAAATGACAATGGGGAATTTTGTGTACCATTCGGCTACGTATGTGACGGGGAGCCCCTGGGCCCGACCAAGGATGATCTGATCTCCGCTGGCAATAATAAATTCCCGTTCGCCCGTCCCTAGCAATTTAAGAAAATCGGTCTCGAAGCCATACTCCAGCGATACGTCCAGCCCTTCTTCGGCAAAGTAGCCTTTCTCCAGGGCGACGTAAAGAGGAGCGAATTGGACGCTGGGAATGTAGCCCACGCCAAGCTGGATGGCGACGGGCCCGGCAGGTGTGGGCGTGGATTGAGTCGTAGCGGGTGCGCTGCAGCCCGACAAGAAGAAGCTCAGCAAAAGCAAAGGGAAGAGGATGCGTGTTTTAAACATAGTCGTGTCGATAACAGATGCGTTCAGGAGATGAAAAGGGGTTATTGGGCGCGCTTCCAGGCCAGTAGGCGGTATTCCAGCAGGCTGACGAGGCTGTACAAGCCTAAAGCGATCAGGACCAGGGTGAACAGGGCCACAAACATCAGAGGGGTATCGAGAAGGCCCTGCGCAAGGTTGATTAGAAAGCCCAGCCCGCGATCAGCGCCCACGAATTCACCGATTACGGCGCCGATGACGGCCAGCGTGGCGCCGATTTTTAGCCCAGCCAGCAAAACTGGTAGGGCGAAGGGGAGCTCCAGTTTGGTGAAAAGTTGCCATCGCGTTGCCTGCAGCGATTTCATGACTGCGATCAGCTCTGGTTCAACGGAACGCAGCCCTACAATGGTATTGACCAAAACAGGAAAGAACAAGACCAATGCGGCGATAAGGATGGTGCGGGCCAAGGGTTCATGAATCCATATGACCAGCAATGGAGCTAGCGCCACAACGGGGAAAGCCTGAAGCGCCACAATGTAGGGCGAAACAAGCTGATCCAATAGGGGTGACTTGGCCAGCAGATAGCCCAACAGCGTGGCCGCGCTGACGCCTACCAATAGGCCGCTTAAAATCTCCGTTAACGTGACGCTGGCATGTCGCCACAGGCTGCCATCCTGGATGGTGATGAGAAATTTTGCCCAGACATCGCCAGGTCCGGGAAGAATGAAGGGTGGATATTGTTGCCAACGAACCAAGCCCTCCCACAAAAGCAGGAACAGCACCACAGAAACAATGCCCAGAATGATGCGGGCCAGACGCAGGGTGCGAGGTTCGCGTGAAGGGAGATGAAAGGTGGGGATTGGAGTCGTCATGGCGCAGACTCAGACAAATCAGACAAAAATGTCTGTAATTCAGGGTGTTATTTGAGATTCCGACGGCACAATTTCGAACGTGTATTATCCTCCCTTTTTTCGTTTATGGCAACAGCGAACGGTCGAAAGGAGGACGTTTGAATGTCGTGGTCTTTTGGCAATGACGATTTGAGTCGAGTGAATACGTTTGATAAATTAGACAGGAAATAGCGGGTAGGGGTATCGGCTTGGATTGGCGTCGGCAAAAAGAGAATTTCGCAACCGATAGGTGGCCCTCAAGGGCCACAAGCATTTTAATCTGTCTTTCATGGGTGTGTTTCAATTTGGGGGCAAAGTTCTGATTTGCTCCCAGTGCTGATCAAAACGTCCACTGAGGATAGCGGACCGCACCGAAATCAGGCGTTCCGCTCCTTCTCGGGATCAGCGCATGCCGGGGCCACAGAATCTTGTCTTGTACTGCTTGATGCCGCTTTCTACCATACCGCTACCAATCACCCAGCCCTCTTCACGGAAAGCCATATACTGCATACGACGCTGATGCTTCAAGAAATAATTTGCTTCCGTTTTCAAAACATCAGCAGCCTGGGGATGGATTTTGGCTTGCGTCAGTAAATCCTCGCCGATACGACGGGCGTGACCTTGATAGAGCAAACGCTCCCGGGACTTGAGCCAGCGTTGCAATGCCTCTCCCTCCTCGCCGTGCAGGCTCCGTCCTGCCGCCACCAGATGGGATTTGGCATGATACCAATCCACGATTTGCTTACTTTCACCGAAATGAAGTGCTGCCAGATTCCATATCCAGGCTGCGCCATCTCCAACCACCGCCGTTTCCCCTGCCCGCCACCACTCACGACGTCTGGCGTCGGACCACACTAATGCACCAAACGCTGCAGGTCCGCCCAGATGGCCGACATAGCTGAGCGCCTGCGCCACAGGGACATCCATTGGCTCGCCGCTTTCCAGGGAAATCCCCGGCTTGACCGTCACTTCAAATACACTGCCCACCTTCATTTCCTTCCATCCTTCTCCCAAAACGTAAATCATGCCGCCATCCATAGACACGCCCAGGCGTTTTCCCGCATCCTCCGTGCTAGCGCTACGCCATTGCGCTGGCGGAACCATGGCTGCTATTCGTTCCTCTTCTTCGATCTTCTGGAGCGCCTCCCCATAAGTCTGTGCTGACCGCCACAAACTCCCCTTGGAAATGACAACCTGTCCCAGTCGCTCCATCACTGCGGCCGCTTCTTTATACGGCAACAATCCACTCAGCCGCAGACTTTCACGTTGCACCCCTTCACTCCATCCCGATGCCATCTCCATCGTCTGGTCCAGGGGGGAAAAAGCCCCGTTGGCAATGGGGGCAGTAATAATACTCTCGTTTCAGCCGCACCTCCCCAGCCAAACTGACCACGACCTTCTCCTTCTTCCCTTTCCGCTGTAACTTCCCGCCACAAACAGGACAACGTAACGCCGTCGCCTGACCTGATGCTTCCTCTTCCACCAGAGTTTGCGCCAGTTGCGCCCCTATTTGATGTCGAGTCTCCAATACCTGGTTCTCAATATCACGAAATTTGATGTCCTCGATGCTGTCATACCAATCCAGATAGGTATCCACCTGCTCTTCCAAATCGTTCATCAATTTCTTCTTCAACGCCTCACGGCGTTCTGGCGTCAATTTCTTTGACATCGTGATGTCCTCCTTTTGGGGGCGATTTGAACTCTCTATGCGCTAGGCCCGCATCTTACCACCCCTGCCCCAATTTTGAAACGCACCCTATCGTTGCGCGAGCTTGACAATTATAACGCACTGTGTTATAGTTTCTGTAACGCAATGCGTCAACAATTGGTCCATGAACCATCCGCGACGAGCAACGAATATGACTTCCGATAGCGCGTCCATAATCTCGAATGATCTTGAATCGTCATCTACAGCTCATGACGATTCAGCCAATGGTAAAAGCCCCATTGCCACCGGCGTGGAAAGCGCATTACGAGCTTCCATCGGTCTTTTCTCCCTTGGAAAAGAAGAAGCAGAAGCAATCATCAATCGTATGATCGAACGTGGCGAGCTGGCCGAGAAAGATGGACGCCGTATCATCAAAGATTTGTTTGAGCGCCCAAAGCAAGGCGTGCAGCACATCAACCACAAGGTTGAACGTGCAGTCGATGAAACCATGATCGGCATCCTCAACATACTGAACATCCCCACCAAAACCGATGTCCAGACCTTGAGTGAGAAGATCAACGAGCTGGCTGAAAAGGTCGAAGAGCTCAGCAAAAAAGTGTCCTCCTAATTTTGTTGAACCTCCTTTTGGGGTTGGGTTGGAAAAAGCCGCCTTGTCAAAAATGACAGGGCGGCTTTCAATTTCACACCTCGTTTATGATACACTGCCATGCAAACGTATTTTCCATTCATAAAGGACATTGAGGTATAGACCCTCCAGCATCCATCCTATTGATGTCATCCATCCAAGATTCCATGACCATGAAATGGCTTCGCAGATTATTCGGTTTGAGCGCATTGGCCAGCGCCGGGCTCTTTGCTTACGCCTGGGCAGGTGAGCGCGCCCGCATGACACTCCAGACCTATCGTTTGCCCTGGTCCCCTGGCGCAGGACTCAAAATCCTTCATCTTTCGGATCAACATTTCGGGCGAGACAATTGGATCCAACGCCGACGGCTACGGCGGACCAAGGCCACGTTAGCCGCAATGAAGCCAGACATCATACTTTTGACCGGAGATTTCATTCATGATGATGCTGGATTCAACGCGGTTGAGGAGATGTTAAGGGCGTTGCCTGATGCGCCCAAAGGGGTGTATGCGGTTTTGGGCAACCATGATTATGCCCTTTATTCCTATCGAGAGCTGTTTCATAATATCATCAAACAGGCGCAGGCGGCTGCGCCACCCCGACAGAAGCTTTCTGGATTGGCGGCCGAGTTACGACAGTTGCTGCAATTGGCCTGGAATATTTACCGAAACGAACGGTTACGTTTCGCGGTCACCCCAAATCATACTGCCGAGCTTATTCACCTTTTGAATAGCTATCAGGTGCAGTTGTTACAGAATCGGGCTATGCCTGTTCCCGGACGGCGCGATCTTTGGATCGCCGGTGTCGATGATCTCGTTGAGGGAACGCCCCAGTTAGAACAAACGTTGAAGGATGTGCCATCAGGGGCCCATGTCATCCTTCTGACGCATCATCCAGATGTGGCCTTTCACAAATCGGCACCACGCGAAGGATTGATTTTCAGTGGCCACACCCACGGAGGCCAGGTTGTGATCCCCAGGATTGGCGCCATTCACACACAGGGCACCAGACTGCCCCGCACGCATCCTGCCGGATATTTTCATGACTTGCCTGGCGGCGCCCAAATGATCGTTTCCAGAGGTATGGGGGAATCTACCCCTCTCCGTTTTCGTTGCCCTCCGGAAATTGTCTGGGTAGAGATCGTCTAATTGGATACGACGTCTTCGGGCCAACTTCCGGTGATGGCCGCCTGCAGACATTGCTCAATGTTTCCATATCGCATCTTGACGCCGCTATGCATAGGCGCATAGTTGGCCATTTTGCCCGCGTTGGTAGCCATGGTGCGAATTCCCAGGCTACGGACAGGAGCAACGACCGCACACGTATCGGCCACTACTTCGCCGCCAGCCGCTTCAATGAGTTGAATCAGTCCCTCTTGCGCTGCTCGAGCGCGAGTGATCTGACTGGTTGTTATCCAAAGGCGGGTTGCCAGTCTCTTGCCTGTCAAATAGTGAGCAATAAAGCGCAATTCGGAAAGGGATGCGTGGGGACAGCCGATAGTCACCAGGTCGATCTCGGTGATTTCAGGATTCGCATCCATGACCCCATAACCTTCGTGAAGGCTTTGGATGACAATGCGTTTTGCGTCGGGACGAATCAACCATTCTCCCAATTCCCTTGCTTCGGGCGTGTAGTCGGCCACATGATAGAGTGCAACAGCGCCATAAGCTGCCAATCCGGCGCCCAAGGTTTTTAGACGATCGCCGGCCTCTTCCCCCTGCGTTAGGTCTGCGGGCAATGGCGGTAGCCACGTTGCCAGATCTGCAAACCATGGCACGCCTGCGCCCACCCTTTTGCCAATCATGTAACTGAGCGCGCCGAAATCGGCGATGGTTCGCACGGGGCATTGGATCTCAACAACGTGGGTTGCCCGCCGGTTTTCAAGCAAATGATAACCGTATCGTGCCGTGCGCCCCACAATGGCCGCCGCAAGTGCACTGGGGCCTCCCTCCCGATTGGTGTACGCTCCCACCACTGAGTTAGCCCAGGCCACTGCGCTCGACTCCGCCCAGGCCAGGTGGTCGCCGCGTTGAGGGGCGTACTCAGGAAAAAGATAGGGTGTGCAAGACATGGTGGGCGTGATGCCCATCTTGGTAAAAGCCTTGATCGCTTCAATCTGGGCTTGGGCAAAGGAGGGGTCAATGCCCATGTCCTGCCAGCGGTCGATTTCCATGCCAGCGGGGTTCAATGTGGTGGGCACCCGCACTTTGGCGCCTTCTTCTGCCCACTCGTTCAGAAAAGCCACGCCAGCATCCCCCAGGTTCTTGTAACTGACGCCCGCGATCTGAGCATGGCGGATAGGAACCAGGTCATGGGCGCCATAGATACGCCCAAGAGTGACCACAATCTCCATCGCGCGTTGGACGCCCGGGCCCGCGGCGCCCTCAAGCAAAGCTTGTTCTTCGGGAGTTAGTTGCAGATCAGACACGGTAAGCCATCAAGCAAATGGTGATAACGTGGTGGGCACTTCCACCCAGTTCAAAGTGTGCGTTTCGGTGTCATACAACGCCCATGTGGGCGCATGCTTGAATCCCATCAGCTCGCCGGGATTCACCAATAATGTTTGCCCGATCTGCTGGCGATGTTGGGTGTGATCGTGGCCATAACAAACCAGGTCGAAAGTCTGGGCTTGCGCGATTCTTCTGGCGGGCTCTGGATAATGGATCATGGCCACGCGAACGCCGAAAAGATCGAGTTCGGCATAAGGCCCATGATGGGTGACATGATCATAGCGAGAAGCCAGCACCTGAATTAACCGTCCATCCCCATCGTTGTTGCCGAAGACGAGATGAATCGGGCCTTGGAAGCCTTCCGCCAACCATTTTACCACAAAAGGGGCGCAAAGATCGCCGCAATGCAATATGGCGTCTGCTCCAAATTCTTGAACCTGGGCCAAAGCCTTTTCTAAATGCCAGAGATTATCGTGTGAATCGGAGAAAATGGCTATTTTGGGCATATAGAAACCTCCTGGGGGGTGGATTCAAGCGAAAAGGAAATGGCGATATGATCAGCCAACCATGGAAACTTGTGAAGAACCTGCGCCAGATCATACCAATGCCGGAGTTTCTATGCAACAATGGGACAGGTGCCACAATGAACGTGTATATTCTTTTTGCAGGCAATCCAGATCAGGGCATCCTTTACGTCGGCCAAATTTTTATGGAAGCGGCGATAGAGGCGGGGCTTCATACGGCCTGCCTTCGCGCCATCTCGCGGGGCGCGGTGTCCCAATGCACGATCTTTATTAGCGATGAGCGTATTGTTCGACGTCAGCAAGCCCCACCCGATGTGGTCATTCTGGCCAGCCGTCCTGCGGCGGATTTGCTGGAATATAGCGTCAGACCCGATGGGCTTTTAATCATGAATGCATCTCAACTGCAACGCCCGCCATTCCGTCATAATGCAGACGTGATTCTGGTACCCACGGATGCTGTGGGCGCGGAAACAGACCCGGTGCGGGCTACGGTGGCTTTGTTGGGAACGTTGGTTGCTTTGACCGATTGGTTTTCTCCAGAGGACGTGCTGAAAATCATCGAAAAGAGCTGTAAGGACGAGGGGCTCTGTCGGGCCTTTCAGTATGGGGCGTCGTACGTCGAGGAAATCATTCGGGTCCGATAATGGCGCGACGTTTTTGGAAAGGATGGGTTTTACCCTTAGAATAGACGCGTTCTCCCTCTCGGCATTCCATTCTCGTCGTTTGTGCAGCTTGCAACCATACGCCGTGGTTGTCGTGGCGGCCCTTTATCCTCATTGGGATGAGGGAAGAGAATGGATCTGTTGGCAGCAGGGCGTTGGCTTTAGATCATCCTTATTTTCAGCATCATCATTATCTCAAAGACCATTGGAGGACTTTTTATGAGCGATTGCGAATCCCCCCTGAAAGGCAAATGGGCGCTGATCCTGGGCGCATCCAGCGGTTTCGGTGCGGCTACCGCCCGCAAGCTTTCTGAAAAAGGCATGAACATTTTCGGTGTTCATCTGGACATGAAGCAAACCATGCCCCGCGTGCGAGAGGTCATCAGCGATATCGAGGCCAATGGCGCCAGGGCCGTCTTTTTTAATATGAATGCCACCAATGAGCGCAAACGGGCTCGGGCGCTGAAAAAAATGAAGGCCGAGCTGGAAGCTTCGAACGAGCCTTACATCTGGCTGATGATGCACTCGCTGGCCTTTGGCACGCTCAAACCCTTCATTGCCGCCAATCCCGAAGACGCCATCGACCCAGCGTCCATGAATATGACCCTGGAGGTCATGGCCCATTCGCTGGTCTATTGGACTCAAGCCCTGTGGTGGGAAGGGATGTTGGGCCGTGGGAGCCGCATTTTTTCCATGACTTCGGAGGGATCGCATCGAGTGGTGCCTGGTTATGGGGCGGTTTCGGCCGCAAAAGCCGCTTTGGAATCTCACACCCGACAGTTGGCTATGGAGCTAGGCAAAGAGGGCGTTTTGGTGAATTGTATTCAAGCCGGCGTCACCGACACCCCGGCGCTACGTCAAATCCCAGGACATGAGCACATCATTGAAGCCAGCATCCGTCGCAATCCTGGTGGTCGCATGACGACTCCAGAAGATGTGGCCAACACCATCGCTGCGCTGGCAGTGCCCGAGATCTCTTGGATTTCCGGCAGTATTATTTTCGTGGATGGCGGTGAGGATGCCGTCGGCTAAATCCACTAGTGGTTGTTTTTTAGATGGAAAAAAGCCCGGGTCGGTATCGACTCGGGCTTTTTTCTTAAAGGTGGCAGTTGAAGTTGTCATGGGTTGGCGCGAAGGGACGGTTTACTGATGATGAACCACCCCTTCGAAGCAATTGTTAAGACTATGAGGCGACCTCAGCCTTTGCCTCCAGGCCTGCCGCTTTGCGTAGTTCGTCCACCTTGTTCGTTCGTTCCCATGGCAAATCGAGATCAAGTCGCCCAAAATGTCCGTAAGCCGCAGTCTGGCGGTAGATAGGACGCAGCAGATCGAGATCGCGAATGATGGCGCCTGGGCGTAAATCGAAGTGTTCACGCACCAGACGTTCGATGAGAACGTCGTCGATTTTACCGGTACCGAAAGTCTCGATGCTAATGCTCAGGGGCTCGGCCACGCCTATGGCGTAAGATATCTGGATCTCGACTCGGTCGGCCAGACCAGCTGCCACGATGTTCTTGGCCACCCAGCGGGCTGCGTACGCGCCGGAACGGTCGACTTTCGTGGGGTCTTTGCCCGAGAACGCACCGCCGCCGTGGCGACCCACGCCGCCATAGGTGTCGACGATGATCTTCCGGCCCGTGAGGCCCGCGTCCCCCATGGGGCCGCCTGTCACAAAGCGGCCAGTGGGATTCACAAAGATCTTGGTGGTTCCATTCATCCAGGTTCCAACCACAGGCTCGATGACATGTTTGATGATGTCCTGACGCAATTGCGCCTGGGAGATTTCAGGTGCATGTTGGGTGGAAACCAGCACAGTATCGACGCGCTGCGGCTGACCAAAGGCGTACTCCACCGTAACCTGACTTTTGCCGTCTGGACGCAAATAGGGGAGAATCCCCTGCTTGCGAACATCGGTGAGACGTTTGGCCAGCTTATGCGCCAGGCTGATGCTCAGAGGCATAAGCTCTGGGGTTTCGTTACAGGCGAATCCCACCATCATGCCCTGGTCGCCAGCGCCGATGGCCGCGATCTCTTCGTCTGTCATCAAGCCTTCTTTGGCTTCAAGGGCTTTATCCACGCCCATGGCAATATCGGGTGACTGGCGGGCGATGGCCACCATCACGCCGCAGGTATCTGCATCGAATCCGTAGTCGCTATCGGTGTAACCGATATCGCGAATCGTCTCACGCACCACTTCGTCGTAGTTGATCTGAGCATTGGTGGTGATTTCGCCAAAGAGCATGACAAAACCGGTTTTCGTGGCCGTTTCACAGGCGACGCGGGCTTTAGGGTCTTGGGCGAGGATGGCATCTAGCACCGCATCGCTGATTTGGTCACACATTTTGTCAGGGTGGCCCTCTGTCACCGATTCACTGGTGAAGAAGAGTTTGGGGGATCGCATGAAGGTTGTACTCATAAGTATCTCCTCGAATCATGAAATGGGGGTGGCAATACCATAACAACACTTTGCCGGTGAGGAGTATCCAGTATTCAGTATTCAGCATTCAGGTGGCGAGAGAGGGCATCGAGGAATGAATACCGAATACTTTTGCACTGAATACTGAAATCACGTGCCGTGGGACCAAGAGCGGAGGTAGTCCTCTTGCTCAGGGGTGAGGTTGTCGATCTGAATGCCCATGGCTTCTAACTTCAGCCTGGCGATATTGTGATCGATCTTTTCAGGAACGGAGTAGACGTTGTTTTCTAATGCTTGGTGGTGATTTTTGATGTATTCAGCAGCCAGTGATTGGTTGGCGAAGCTCATATCCATAACTGCGCTTGGGTGTCCTTCGGCTGCAGCCAGGTTGATGAGGCGGCCTTCGCCCAGGATGTACAGGCGACGTCCATCCGCGAGCTCGTATTCGTCTACGAATTCGCGCACCCGTCGCACGTTCACGGCCATTTCCTCCAGCGCCGGGATATTGATTTCCACATTGAAGTGGCCAGAATTGGCCATCATGGCACCGTCTTTCATCACCTCAAAGTGGGATCGGTCGAAGACGTGCAGATCACCGGTGGCCGAGATAAGGATATCGCCCTCTTTGGCAGCCTCGATCATGGGCATGACCCGGAAGCCATCCATCGCGGCCTCAAGGGCTTTGAGGGGGTCGACCTCGGTGACGATGACATTGGCGCCCAGGCCATGGGCCCGCATGGCGATGCCCCGGCTACACCATCCGTAACCCGCGACAACCACGGTTTTGCCCGCGATAAGCACGTTAGTGGCGCGAATGACGCCATCCATGGTGCTCTGTCCTGTACCATAACGGTTGTCGAACAGGTGCTTGGTCATGGCGTCGTTGACTGCGATGACGGGGTATTTCAGATCGCCCTGCGCAGCCATAGCTTTGAGGCGAATGACGCCGGTGGTGGTCTCTTCGGTGCCGCCCATGACTTCGCTTAGCAGTTCGGGGCGCTCTTTGTGTAGAGTGGCGACCAGGTCCATGCCGTCGTCCATGGTGATGTTGGGGCGATGATCCAACGCCGCCCGAAGGTGCGAGTAATAGGTCTCATGATCTTCGCCTTTGATGGCAAAGACTGGAATGTCATAGTCCCGCACCAACACCGCAGCGATGTCGTCCTGGGTGGAGAGGGGATTGGAAGCGGTGAGGACCACGTCCGCCCCGCCGGTTTTCAGGGTTTTCATTAAATTGGCGGTTTCGGAGGTGACATGAAGGCAGGCGGAGATGCGAACGCCTTCCAGTGGACGTTCTTTGGCGAATCGTTCCTCGATGAGACGGAGGACGGGCATTTCCTTGGCTGCCCAGTCCATACGCAATCGCCCTTTATCGGCCAGATTGATGTCTTTAATGTCATACGTTTTGGCGGTCATTTAGGACTCCTATGTGGATGTTTTTGTGAAGATGAAGTTACTGGGTTATTTGGCGTTTTTATAAGCTACCAGGATAAGGGGGGTGAGATTCGGATTCATTTCTTACTTCTATTTTATCGATTTTCCACAGCATGTTTCCAGCATGGGCAGATCACCATAATTCTCTCGCACCCGCGCCAGGAATTCTTCTCGGGTGTAGCGGTGGTTTTGGGTGCCAACTTGCTCGATCACATAGACGGCTGCGCTGTTGCCCAATTTCAGAATGGTTTCCCAATCGTAGCCTGCGTTGAGTCCTACAAGCAAGCCCGCTCGAAAAGCGTCTCCGACGCCCGTTGGCTCCACCACGGCCTGTGGTCGAGCCGCGGGCACATGAATTTCGCCCTCTTTGGTGATTACGCTGGCCCCATCAGGCCCACGGGTGACCACGATGGCGCCGACAAGCTGTAACAGGGCGGTTTCTTGCAAGCCAGAGAGCTTTTTCGCCATCTCCAATTCGTAATCATTGACTGTGAGCACAGCGGCGCCTTGCAGGCTAGTCATGAATTCCTCGCGTGATATCCGCGCGAGTTGTTGACTGGGGTCATAGACGAAAGGCACGCCCATATCGCGACAGGCTTCGGTATGGTTGACCATCGCTACCGGATCATCGGGAGAGATGATCACCCAATCGATAGCTTCCGCTCCCACCTCGCGTAAGTCAATCTCTCGCGCTCGAGCCATGGCGCCGGTGTGAAAGCTGGCGATTTGATTATGATCGAGGTCGGTGATGACGCTAAACGTGGCCGTGAATTCATCGGAATGGATGCGGATGAGGGAGGTGTCGACGCCCACGCTCTCTAACCACTGGCGATAATCCTCGAAATCGAGGCCGGCAGCGCCGACGATTTTTGGGTGTTCTCCCAATAGCGCCAGATTGTAGGCAATGTTGGGGGCGGTTCCGCCGCGATGACGCTCTTTTTCGTCGACCAGAAAACTCACCGACAGCTTGTCTTGGTCTGTTAAAATGTGGTTTTTGAAGTAACCCGGGAAGCGCATCAGGTAATCCCAGGCAATAGAACCGGTGACGATAATAGACATGATGTTTGGTGCTTACAGCTGAGTTGGTGTTGGGGAAAGCAAAAAGGAGATTATCTGTTTTGATCAATGATGTTGAGAAAGTCGGTCAGGTCGGGCAAGGTGATCTCCGCCGATTTGCTGACTGCTTCGCTGCGAGGTCTGACGGCGACGGCATGCCTGGCTTGTTCGAACATTCGGATGTCGGTTTCGGAATCACCGACAACAAGGGCCCTGTTGGGGTCCACGCCCCAGCGTTGGAGGATATCTCGGACGATGGGGCCTTTGCCGCCATAGGGCACCCGGACGGTCATCCGACCTACAATGCGGCCGCGATTTCGATGGAGGATGTTGCAATGCCAGGCGTGAGCGCCGAGATCGGCGGCAACATCTTCCACATTTAAATCGAATCCGGAACTTAGGAGTACAAAAGGTATGCCACGTTCCCGCAGCCCTTGGGCCGTTTCAAACGCACCGGGCATATAGGGCGTATTGCGTAAGATGCGTTTCGCTTCGGCCACGGCGCGCCCGCGCCAGGACCAGGCGTCCAATTGCGCGAATTCATGATAGGTGATGTGTCCTTTGCGGAAGGCCAGGAAATGACGTTGACCTTCCTCTGCAGTGCCGAAGTGACGATGCAGGAGCATATAGGGATCGACGACTTGTTTGAGGACGCCGTCTACGTCGAAGATGACGAGTTCGATGGGCATCGATTGGCAGTTAGGGATAGCGGAGCAGGCGTTCGGACAGATGGTCCGGGCAGTGTGGTATTCAACCTCATGTCGCCGCGAAAGAACGCATTTCCTTGAGTCCCGTTGGGCAAGGTTCTTTGATCGATGTCTGACTCAAGGTTGTGTGATGAGTGAATCTTCAGCGTGAGGTAATGGTGGTAGGCGCAAAAGAAAACGCGCCCGGAGGCGCGTGGTTTGCCAAAGACTGAGCATTTGCTCTCATCTTCCAGGTGTCTTGCGCCACCTGCCGGAATTGGCACCAGTGCCGCCCGTCAACGGGCGGACGGTTGCCGGGGAGTCATCGGGCCGGTCCCTCGTCCCCTCTGGATGAGAATCCAGTCACGTATGGGTGTTGTTTAGGTGCAATTGGGCAGTTTAGCATAGAGTGGAGGTTGTGTCAAAAACGAATGACGCTACGGGCTCGTTTCAAAATAGAGATCAAATGTTGTATCTTGTTGTTTGGCGTTTCTTACGCTCAGGCCTTCGGGGGCTTGTGGACCTCGAAGACCTTTTAGGAGCGCACTTAGATTGAAACGCACCCTAACGCTACGAAGATCGCTTTCTATGAGGTCACGCGGGTGATGTATTCTCCTGTTTCGGTATTCACACGGATGATGTCGCCGGCCTGTACAAAGAGGGGTACCTGTACCTTTAATCCGGTCTCGGTGGTGCATGACTTGGTGGGGGCATTGGCGGTGTCTCCAGCGAATCCCGGTTCTGCTTCGACGACTTTCAGATCAACGGTTTTAGGCAGTTCGATGCTGATCGGCTCGCCTTCATAGGTTTCCAGCTTGATCTCCAAGCCATCGATTAAATAGTGTGTCATCTCACCGAGTTGCGCTTCGGTTAACATCACCTGCTCGAATGTTTCGGTATCCATGAAATAATAGAAATGACCGTCAGTGTACAGGTATTGCACATTGGCATGCTCTAAGCGTACGTCTTGCACTTTGTTGCCGCTAGGGAAGGTTTTTTCGATGGTGGCGCCAGTACGCAGGTTTCGCGCTTTCACGCGGATCGTCGCCTGACCGCGCCCCATTTTGCGATGCTCATATTCCAAGACGCGGTAGAGCTCGCCATCCAAAGTAAAAATGGTGCCTTTGCGAAGTTGTTCAACGCCGATCATGAGAAAAGTAGCTCCTGGAAATTGGATGAATGAACGACTGGTTTCATTTTATGGAAAGGGACGGAATTGTCAAAGTCAGGTGGAGAGAATTGCGTGGGGAAGATTCGTCGCCCATGTTAAAGCCATCCTGGCGGTTCTTCGGGCGGTGGTGGTGGCGCATGGGCGCCGCGTCGTGGCGGTTGGGGCAGTGGTTCATTCGCCAGCCAGCGTTGCGCTATCTCGGGAAGGTTGGCCAAAGGCGCCTTATATAAGTGTACATCGGGCAATGATTCCAGGAATAAACGTCCATATCGCTTGCTTATCAAGCGCTTATCCAGAAAAACGGCGATGCCTCGATCGCTGGTGGAGCGAATGAGACGTCCAAATCCCTGACGAAGATTCAAGATGGCTTCTGGCACGGAGAATTCATAAAAAGGGGAGTCGAATGTCTCTGAGCGGGCGGAGATAATGGGATCGTTGGGCACGGCAAACGGCAGTTTCGTGATCACCAGTGCGCTCAGCGCTTCGCCTTGCACGTCTACGCCCTCCCAGAAGCTGCGCGTGCCCATGATCACGGCTTTTTCTGTTTCGCGAAAGGCTGAAAGAATTTGTTGGCGTGAGCCTCCCTCCCCTTGAACAAAGAGGGTGAAGCCTGCTTCCTCTAATAAAGGACGCAGGGCTTCGGCGGTACGCAGGAGTTGTGCGTATGAAGTGAAAAGCGCCATAAGCCGTCCTTGTGTCGCTAAACTTAGTTGCAGGATGGCTTCCTCGACTTTCTGTTGGTAATCGGGCTTGTTTGGCTCGGGCATGTCGGTGGGAAGGTACACCAGGGCGTTCTGACGATAATCGAAAGGGCTCTCAAGGGCCAATACGTCAACATCCAGCGCGTTCAGTCGCTGACGGATATAGTCAAAGCTATTGGCCGTTCGCAATGTTGCCGAGGTCAAGACTACGGTGTCTTTTTTTCGAAAAATGTGCTCTTCGATGATGTTGCCCACATGTAATGGTGCCCGGTTTAAAGTTAGGCTTCCCGTAAATTTCGACCGTCGGACCCAATAGATCGCATTGGCGTTAGGTTCTAGGGCGATCTCGAAACCGATCTCTCTTGCCAGGGTCACCGAGTCTAACAATGCTGTGAGTTCTGCTTGGAGATCGTCGCGATCGACGATGGGATAATTGCTTAGATGCTCCAATGCGCGAATCAAACGCTCGAGGTCTGTGATGAACGTTTTCAAGGTGTCATCCAGGTGATCCCAAATGATCTCTACGTCCACCCATGCGGGCTGGACGCGCACGTTGTTGGTGATACGGAGGCGCAAGTCATACTGGGCGCTGTCATATTGTCGTCCGAAGTGCTGCATTAAAAATCGATCCAGCGCATCCATGAATTCGGCCATCTGCATGTCAAGGTTGGGGATGGCTGCAGCCAATCGGCGGGAGAAATCGATCACGTCATCCGCTTTATCTTCGGGCACATGTGCCTGCTGCACCGCCGTCACCACATCGGCGAGTAGTCCCACGGTAGGGAGCTCACCTCCTGAAGGCGCTAATTCACGCAATTTTGTAACGAACGAGGCATGATCTAGACTCATGGTCAGGGCGTTGGTGGCGGCGCTTTCCAGGTGGTGGGCTTCATCTACGATGAGATGATGAAATTCGGGTAAAACGCCCCCTTCGGTTGCGATGTCGGAGAGCAAAAGGGCATGGTTGATAATAATGAGATGGGCGGACTCAGCCTGATTTCTGGCTTTGTAGAAATAGCATGGCTGTGGAGCGTCCATGCCACAACGAGCAGAGGAGCAGGTATGTGGATCGGAGCAAACACGCTGCCATACAGCTCGTTCCTGAGCGTTCACAAGGGTCAATTCGCTCACGTCCCCCGTTTCGGTGACCGGCAACCATAACAAAATGCGCGCCAAAACACTGACTTCAACGGTCGTTAGATCTGGCCTTGACAGCAATTTTTGCAGGCGTCGCGGGCAGAGATAATTGCTTCGCCCTTTCATCACGGTCGCTTTGAAGTCAAAAGGCAGGATGTGATGGAGGTCGGGCAGGTCCTTGTGAAACAGTTGATCCTGCAGGTTGATGGTGTTGCTTGAAATCACTACACGTTGGCCGGTTTGGACTGCCCAGGCCAGGGAAGGGATCAGGTAGGCCAGAGATTTGCCCGTGCCTGTGCCTGCCTCGATGAGTAGATGCTTGCTATGATTGAACGCTTCCGCGACGGCTTTCAGCATCGCCACCTGGGGCTCTCGAAATTCGTAACGTTCGAAATAAAGATCAAAGGGACCTCCGGGCTCCAGCAAGGCCGCCAATGCATCCACATCCAGTGGTTCAGGATATTCGACAGGTTGAAGGGGAGGCTCGCGTCGAAATAGGGGCCCCTGATCCAGCGCTGTTTTCTGCACTTCCCTGCGATCCGCCCATCGTCGAACTTGCGCCCGTTGCACTTCTTCGAACACCATCGTCAACGGCCAATCGGCACGTTGTCCCATATGTACAATTTGTTCTATGGTCTTTGGGGGGACCTCCATCAACCGATCGCGCATGGCTTCAAAAATGCGCATCGTGGCCTCTGCGTCATCATAGGCTCGATGTGCATGTTCTAGGCTTATTCCCAAATAGGCAGCGATACGCCCCAATTTATAGCTGGACAACCCTGGCAAAGCGATCAACGCCAACTCGAACGTATCGAGCAGCGGGTTATATTGGTAGAGATCATTTGCTCGCATGAACCCCACATCGAAATGAACATTGTGCCCTACGATGGGGGCGTTGCCCACAAAACGCCGAAACGCGGCGGCGACTTCAGATAAAGGGGGGGCGGCATCCGCTTCGGCCTGAGTAATGCCTGTCAGCTGCTGGATCGCGCGAGGAATCGGGCGGCCAGGGTTGACCACCTGACTGAAGCGCTCGAGAATTTCACCATTGCGAAAACGCACCGCGCCCAGTTCAAGGATGGCGTCATGTTGGGGGTCCAGTCCTGTCGTTTCTAAATCTAGGGCTACATACACGTTGCTCATATAGACACATTCAGGGAGGTAGAGAGAAAGTCAAAAAGAGTGATATCGATGGGAGAGAGGAGGGCGATTCAACACGATCGTCGTTGGATCACATCATGAAGGATAGCTATGACTCAAGCTTTTTGGCCCCAGGAAATCCAATCGACATCAGCCATACGCGTTCGGGACTTTGCGTCTCTGCATGCGCTTATTGCGTCGATTGTGATGGGGGAAACATCGGTCGAAAAGCCATGGCGCTTTGAACGATCGCACGCGAATCCATGGATTGTGCTTACACGTCGTCAGTATAGCACAGTCTCAGATAGGTGGACGATTTATGTGCGCGATGTAGCGGTTGCAAACATCGTCACCGTAGGTGAGGAGCGGCGCCAAGTGAAACTTTTTTCATCCAGGTAAAAGCAGAGGCAGTTTCCTGATGACAGTTTGATCATGATAGGAAAAAAGGGGTTGACGAAGGGCGGATGGCTTGGTATGGTTAGAAAAGAAAGGCTGCTCAGGACAAGCAGGCATAGGCAGTGGCGGGTTTTTTCAAATCTCACAGGTTTTTTCGGCGACACCTGCCCATCCAATGAAACCCAATTTCCCATCTCGAGCGTTTAGTCTCGTTATTCGCGCAGGATACTATGGTACTTTCCATATTTTTTACCTCTAGACGACGTATCATTGCCGCCCTACTCATTGTGTCATTCTTCATGCTCCCCTGGCTGACGCGACAAGGGGAGCCCGCGCGCGCGGCTCAGACAGCCGGCTGGGAGCGCGTTTGGCGCGGCGAAGGATATCTGTATGATTTGGTGGCTTTAGATGCCCAAAACGTGGTTGGCGTCGGTTCAGATGGCTTAATCATCAGTACCAACAACGGTGGGGAAACCTGGCACTACCAATCTCCATTTCCTGATCTTGATCTGTATAGCATTGCCGCTGCAGGCCCAAACCTTTGGGCGGTCAGCGCCAGCGGCGTCATCATCACATCCAATGATGGGGGAGGCCGTTGGCGGCAAGTCGGTTCCAGTCAATCTGCAGTTCTTCATGGCGTCTATTTCCATAGCGAACGCCGAGGCTGGATCGTTGGCGACAATGGCGTCATCCGTTTTACGGAGGATGGCGGCCAGACGTGGAGCAATCAGAGTAGCGGCGTGAGCAGCACGCTTCGCGCCGTGGCCTTTAGCGAGGATGGCGAACATGGCGTCATCGTCGGCGATAGCGGTTTGATTCTCGTCACCAGCGATCATGGACAAACCTGGACGCGGCGCTCCGGCGTCACGAGCGTCAATCTGAACGATGTGACGATGGTTGGAAATAGGATTTGGGCGGTGGGGGCCAATGACACCGTCCTGATGAGTGCGGATAATGGGGTTAGCTGGCAGGTAAAACAGGCCAGTACGGGCAATCATCTCTATGCTGTCAGCTTTGCACCAGGCCAAAACCAAATCGGATGGGTGGCGGGCTTAAACGGCTCGATTGCGAAGACCACAGATGGTGGCACCACCTGGCAATTGGTGTCCAGCATTCAGGGAAGTGAAAAGACAGGCCGGGACCTTTTTGCAATTGCTGCGGGCAATGCCATCACCGCTTGGGCGGGGGGCAGTGTCGTCACCAGCAATGATGGCGCCTGGGGAGGCCCCGCTAATCCCCATAGCTGGTTTGTATGGCAGACCAATGATGGTCTTTTCTGGAAGCATAATATCGGTGGCCATTATCCGCGCTGGTTTGATGTCGTTGCTGCGTCGGATAAGGTCGCTTACGCCGTTGGCGATCATCTGGTCGCCCTGAAAACGGAGGACGGCGGCTATTCCTGGCGTGAACTTTATGAAGAACTACGCACCGATCCCGCCACCGCGGGGATTGCTGACAATTCTGGCGCCTGGCTAATGGCTGTGCAATGCACCCCCGGAAACCCCGATGATTGTCATGCTGTTGGGCGTTTTGGCCTTATTCTCCATACTCAGGATGGCGGACAGACCTGGCAGCGAGAATACGCGCCCGGATATGGCGGCTATCTTTACGATGTCAATCGCACTACAGCGCAAAAAGGTATTGTTACAGGTACACACTATTTCTATCATACCGACGATAATGGCGCCCATTGGGTCGACGCCGCCAACAACGGCAACTATCTCACCGGCGTCGATCTGGATATGATCTCGCCCGATGCCGGCGTGATGTCGGTGCTCAAACCTTATTATGAGTTCACCTGGGATGGAGGGCGAAACTGGAGTTTAAAATACCTCCCCGCCGCTTATGCTTCTTGGAAATTCGAGGCCATCACCGCCGTCGACGCCAACAATGACAACCAATTGGATTATGTCTGGCTGGCGGGGTGTGCTCGCGCACCTGGCGGTTGGGTTCATACCGATCCATGCATCAACGCAGCCGTGGTGCGTACCATCGATCATGGGACAACCTGGTCCGATGTGGTCATGGATGGCAGTGGCATCCCTTCTCTGTTGGCCATCGACATGGCGGACGCCAATGTCGGCTGGGCGGTTGGCGAAGCTGGCGGCCTGATCGTCACCAACGATGGCGGCGCGACCTGGCAAAAGATCGATGTGCCGGTAACAGGAAAGCTTCATGGCGTCAATGCCTGGAGTAAGGATCTCGCCTATGCCGTGGGAGAGGACCACGTCATTTTGCAATATAACACGCTCAGCCAGCGCAGCATGCAAGCGCCGCCCCAGCAGAATACCATCACCGATGGCGATCTCAATGACTGGACGGCTACCGGCGCGGTCACGATCGATGCCGACAACGCCGATACGGTGACAGGCAATATCGCTGGTCCGGATGACCTCAGCGCCCGGGTGCGGGTTCGTTGGTGGGAAGACAAGCTCTTCCTGGCTATTGACGTCTCTGACGCTACCATGACGGATGCAGATCGGGTGGAGATCGCCATTGATGGTTTGGGCGACGGCCTGCCCGGCGGCGACAACCATCATCTGAGCTTTTATGCTCAGGGGCGCGTCGATAGCGATGGCATCCCCGTCGTCAGCAACGTCGCCTCGGATGCAGCCGGCTACCGAATTGAGGTTGAGCTTCCTGCGGCGCAACTTGGCGGACTATTCACCCCCTATCAGGTCATCGGTTTGAATATTGGGCTTTTCGATAGCGACGGCCTCACAGACGTCAAAAGCATCATCTGGAACAGCGACTCGGTGGCCAATGACCCCGCTCGCTTTGCGACCGTCACGTTACTCCCCTTTGGTGATGCGTCTCGCACCCTGGTTTCCCTCCCCGCTGGCAACCTGTCGCTTGATGGCGATCTGGTCGATTGGACAGCGGACGAACGATTCACCTTGACGGCAGCGTCCGCGGATCTGCTACAGGGCTTGCCCGTCACCGATGCGGATCTTAGTGCGGATGTGCGCACTCGTTGGTGGCCTGAGTACCTTTTCTTGGGGGTCACGGTGCAAGATGATGTTGTGGGGGCGGGCGATGTCGTGCATATTTCCTTCGATGGCAATGGTGATGGCCATAAAGGAAGCGCTACTGATTGGGAAATCCGGATAGGTGCGGATGGATACGTGCAGGGCGGCTATCTGGCTCTTGCCTATGTGACACCGACAAGCACTGGTTATCAGGTCGAAATCGCTGTGCCCCAAAGCATGTTGGGCAATGCGTTGACCGACGGCCGCAGTTTAGGCTTCGACATTGGCATCGAAGATGACGATAATCAAGATGGCAAGGCTGAAACCTGGTTGGTTTGGGAAGGAGCAAGCCCCGGCGGCGTTTTTTCTGACTTTGGCAAGATCCAGCTGCAGGCGTATGAAAAGGTGCTGCAACCAGGCCTCAATGGTTACACAGGCGTCACCGATACCATGATCGACGCCTGGGCCACCACAACCAACTACGGAAGCGCGGACACATTGCAATGGCGGGCCAACAGTGGCGGGCCCATCAAAAAAATACTGACCCGTTTTGATCTCGCGCCACTCCCAACCAACGCCATTATCAATCAGGCCCAACTTTGCTATTATGCCGTTACCAACGATTATGGTTATACACAAGTGCGCGCCTGGCGAATGCTCCGGGCATGGAATGAAAATGAAGCCACCTGGGAACAGGCGGATAATACCACTTACTGGGAAACGTTTGGCGCCACCGGAGCCGCGGATCGGGCGGGGGTCTCTACGGACTCCCTCGTTGCTAGTGAACAAAATCCTCCTGGCTGGTACTGCTTTGACGTGACTCGCGACGTCAAGGATTTCTTAGCTGGTGCGGCCAACAATCATGGCTGGCTACTGGAGCCTGGCCCAGATTATTCCCGCTTTTTCCTGGCTGCGGCGGAATATGGCACCGTGGCACAGCGTCCCAAATTGACGGTGCGATATAGCCTACCCGGCGATGCTGTCTTTCCTACGCCTACGCCAACGGTCACACCTACCAATACACCCACGCCAACGAACACACCCACGCCAACCATTACCCCCACTCCCACGAACACGCCCACGCCAACGATAACACCCACTGCTACCGACACCCCCACAATTACGCCCACGCCCACGAACACGCCCACGCCCACCCCCACGCCCACGCCTGATTACTTCTATTTCACCCTCCGGCAGGGCCAGGAAAAC
>WFTO01000300.1 GCA_015485435.1 Anaerolineae bacterium
CCTCAAGGGAAAGCCGACCGGCTACCCACCGGAGAACGCGCTACCAGCTCACTGGAACCCATTTCTTTTATCCTTCATTCGCGCCCCGAAAGACATCCATGTCGGGGGCTTTCTTTTTTTCCTTTCACTCCTTACGATTACTTTTTCACTATGGACCCATACATTATTTTCGGCATCCTGCTCGCATTGGCGCTGCTTTATAACTTCCTCAACGGCTTTCACGACGCGGCCAACGTCGTTGCCACAATCATCGCTTCCCGGGCTATGTCCGCACGTGCTGCCTTGTTGCTAGCGGCGGCCGCGGAATTTTTAGGGCCGCTCCTGTTCGGCGTGGCTGTGGCCACGACCATCGGCAAAGATTTCGTCGATCCCGATAGCATCACGGCAACCACCCTCATCGCGGCCCTAGTGGCAGCCAACACCTGGAATATCATCACCTGGTGGTTTGGCATACCTTCCAGCTCATCTCATGCGTTGGCTGGAGGGCTGGTGGGCGCCGCTCTCATCTATGGTGGCGTGGCCATTATCAAAATGGATGGATTGATGAAGATCGCGCTAGCGTTGTTCCTTTCCCCCATTTTGGGCTTTATCATCGGTTGGGCGCTCCTCAAACTGACCTACTGGCTGGCCCGCGGGGCGACGCCCAAGGTCAACAAATCCTTCAATCGGGCGCAGGTGTTTACTGCTACCGCCCTGGCCCTTTCCCATGGCACCAACGACGCCCAAAAAGCCATGGGGATCATCGTTATGGGCCTGGTCACTCTAGGCTTCCAAGACCATTTCTACGTGCCTGATTGGGTGATCATTATCAGCGCCATTCCCATTGGTCTGGGCACGGCCAGCGGCGGCTGGCGCATCATCCACACGCTGGGCGGCAAATTCTACCGCATTCGGCCCGTGCATAGCTTTACGTCGCAGCTTGCATCGGCGTTGGTGATTTTTGGCGCATCCTTTTTGGGCGGGCCTGTGAGCACCACCCATGTGGTCAGCTCCACCATCGTGGGGGTGGGCGCGGCCGAGCGCAAGAGCCAGGTGCGTTGGCTGAATCTCACCGACATCCTGGTCGCCTGGCTGATTACTGTACCCATCACCGCTCTATTGGCAGCCCTTCTTTATCCCATTTTACGCATCTTCCTGGGGGCGTAAGCCTCTTTTATATAGACCCAAGGAGTCAAGTTCTATGAGCATTTTATCCACCCACAAAAAAGAAAACCGCTTTATCCGTCTCCTGCGCGAACAGGCGGAGGTGCTGCAACAGGGAGCGCAGGCCTTGGAACGTTTCGTCAAGGATGGGCGTCTTGAGGATGCCGAGATCGTTGAAAAGTGTGAAAAGGAGGGTGATGAAATTCGGCGCGTGCTGATCGATGAATTGCACAAAACGTTTGTTACGCCCTTCGACCGGGAGGACATTTTCGAGTTGTCGCTCTTTTTGGATGATGTGCTAGATTATTGCTACACGACCATTCTGGAGATGCGGCTGCTGGATGTGGAGGCGGACGCGTTTTTGATCGAGATGGTGACCCGGGTGCGGGAGGCCAGCGATGAGTTGCTGCTGGCCATGCAGCGATTGGAGCGGAATCCTATGGTGGCGCTGGACCATTCGCGACGGGCCAAGCGTCGGGAAAATCAGGTGGAGAAAGCGTATCGGCAAGCGGTGACCGAGCTCTTTGATGGTCCGGAGGATGTACATCATGTGATGATCATGTTGCGCACCCGGGAGGTGTATCGTCATATCTCCAACGCGGCGGATCAGGCTGACCAGGCCGCCAATGTCATCGGCAAAGTCGTCATGAAGATGACTTAATCGGACGCCCAATAGCAAAGAAGGCCCCATGAACAGCACGGGGAGAAAAGGCGTTTGTCTTTGATCCCTGTCCTTTCATGGGGCTTACTTTGCCATAGGTTCAACGCAGGCTTACGCGGACGCACGCTGAACGTCTTTCTTCAGTTTGTACAGCACAGCGAGTGTTACTGCCAAGACCGCCAGCACGAGCATGGCCACGCCCATGGGCGACCAGGACAATTCCAGCGCTTCGGGTGCTTCGATATCTGGCTGATCGACAGCAGTGGTCGCCAGGGGTTGGACGTTGGCGGCGAAATCCACCTGGAGCGTGCGCGGTTGCTCGGCTCCGGGCGTGGCCAGTGAAGCGAGGAAGGCCGCTTTCTCCTGGCGATAGCCGAGTGCATTAAAATCGAGCGCCCCGCCTTGCACATGGCAGTCTACGCAGGTCATCGTTTCTTCTTTGGGCAGAATGCCGTGGCTAAGCTGCAAAGGAATTTGGATGGTTTTGGCCTGCCACGAGCCGCTGAATGCCACGCCCGCTTCCTTGGCGCCAACCACGATGGCTTGTTGCAGGTCGCCTGTTTTGTAAAAGAGCGCCAGCTTCAACGGCAACGGTTGTCCCGAGTCGCTATCTACTGGCACCACCCCCGTGAACAATTTGAAAGGCTGTAGGCGGGCGTTCTCGTCCTCGATACTGCCGGGCCAGTGGCCATCTTTCAGCACGCCGCCGTTGTACCATTTGTAAATGGGCGCCACGCTGTTGGCCGGAGCGACCTCATCCACGGGCCCGTAGAGCTCGGTGATGGGATCAAACACCGGGTCTGCAGTCCAATCACGGTGCATCAGCCCCCCGGTCTGCCGAATGTGACAGGTACGACAATCGAGACGGGTGTGTTTTGTGTCGATGAGGGGGTTTTTATGGGGGGCATCGGTATGGCATTGTTCGCAAGTCAGGCGTTCCTGATAATCGCGACTCCATAAGGTGGGGGCGTAACCATGCACTTTGTGGTCCTCGCCACGATGGCAATCCACGCACACCATGCCCTGATCGGCGTGAACATCGCCAGTGGAGGACGCCGCGTGCCGATCGGCCACGGGCGCGAAGTCAACGCCTCGCTTGTAGAGCTTGCCCCCGCCGGCATTCAGATGACACCGTAAGCAGGCTTCGGCGGTGGGCCTGGCGGCGCTACGGGCAGCCGCCAGGCTGACATCCCCCAGAAGCGTCCACTCCCCTTCCTCGTTCCGTTGCGGATATCGGGCGTTCATATCGTACACTTCGGCGTGACAGATCAAACAATCGATCTGGTTCTTGGCCGCCGGAATTTCGGCTGCAGGGGTTCCGGGCATGGGACCGCCGCCCACATGACAGCGTCCACAACCTCCAGCGATTTGCAATTCGGGATTGAGCACGCCCAACCAATTGATGCGCGGGATCGATGCCGGGATGGGACTGTAATGGTCCATTTTCTTATCCCAGGTGTAATGCACCGAATGCATCACCTCATCACTCATATCAAGATGGCAGACCGCACATGTTTCAGCGCCCGTGTATGCCTGGATGTACTGATGTTCGGGAGGGGGATCAGCCTGGGCAGGGAGGGGTGAAAGCATGGACGCCAGCAGGGAAATCATCAAGGAGGCCGTCAGGATCAACCACCAACCGCCTACTTTCTGCCGCATATTGCCTGCAATCAGCCCCTGGCCGCTTGCCAGCTGCCACCTATCGCCTATAACTTGCCACTGACGCCTTTTCATCGTTTCGACACCTCCCTGTTGTTCGCATGACACGAGATGCAGCCTTCGGGTTCGTAATCGGCGTGGTCGATTGGCGCGGGATCGATATACGTAAAGATGCCATGACACGCCAGGCAATCGGACCGAGCTTCGTCCATGGGGTGTGAACGAATAGGCATGGCCGTGGGCCGATCAAGGCGCACCTCTCTGGGGATAGAGGGAACGTTTTCGGGGGCAGGCGTGGCCGTCGGCAGCCCTGGAGGCCGGATGGGCTGGTAGACTTCTTGCACGGGCGCCGGGGGCAGGGTGGTAATGGCCGTATGCTCGGTGAAGATGTAATAGGCGCCAATCAGGATGAAGGTGGCCAGCAATCCTGCCATGGGCGTATAGAGCAACGCCCTTCGCCAGCGTTCTTGCGCGGGCGGCAAGGGCGGAGGCCAAACGCCCTGCTGAATGCGCTGCAGCTCCAACGCGTGCTCTTCCTCCATCTCCGCCAGGTCGATTTCGCCGGTAAACATGCTTTTGTTGAAATGCTTGACATGCACATGCCACACATGCCAGATGAGGATAGAAAGCACGGCAAGGATGGCTTCGTAGCCGTGAGCCATTTTGGCTGCAGGAATCACTTCTCCCGGAAGGATGCGGGTGGTCAGCACAGGGTTCCAGAGCATATAGCCGCTGATAGCCATGACCAATGTTCCCCAAACCACGGCCCAATACTCGATCTTTTCCCCGAAGTTATAGCGATCCATCAGCGGCCGTTGGGCGCTCAGGCCCAGGTTGTACTTGAACAGGGTCCACGCATCTTGCACATCCTTCATGCTGGGCAGCATACTCAGCGGGCGTTTCAGCACATAAATTTTGTATCCCACATAAAACAGATGAAAGATGGAGAGCAGGCTGAGCACAATGGCGGAGAGATGATGGATGCTTCGAGTTGTCTCAATCCCTCCCAGCAGACGGATGATGCTAAGAGAAAGTGGGTTTTCGGAAAACTTTTGCACCAGGCCGGTGATGGCCAGGATGGTAAAGGAGAGCAGTAGAAGGAAGTGCTCGACGCGTTCTGTGACGCCAAAACGGACGATCTTCATGGCGCGTTCAGTCATGGCTTTCACCTCCCGTCAAAGCGTCATTCTCCTTTCCGGCGCTTCGATTCTGATTTCGACGCTTCCGGTCTTTGAAGGTGCGGAACGCGTCGGTCGAGACAAACACCGCAAAGAACGCCAGCGTAACAGGAATGACCAGGTAATAGAACCACTGCACCGCAGCCACCAGAGGATAACGCTTCCAGTCGGGGCGATAATGCCCAAGCCAGCTTTGGGTAAAGCGTTCATTGGCATCGGGGTGGCAACGCTGGCAGGTTTTGAGCAGATTGGCGCTCATCACGCTGGAATGCTCATCGCTGGGCGGCAAGATAAGATGCGCGCCATGACAATCACTACACACCGCCTTGTTGGTGTATTGGTTTGGTTCGGTGGCCTCGAAGATCGCCACCGTGGTTCCATGAAAGTCGGCGACGTAAGTGTCGAAGACGTCGGTGGAGATGTCGTATTTGGCCATCAATTCGGCGTCAGCATGGCATTCACCACACAATTCGGGAGAATTGAGTCGAAATGCAGCGCTTCTGGGGTCTTGAATGTTGTGTGCAGGATGACAATGGCTGCAGGTGGGAACATCGTCATTGCCCTTGGCGGCCTCCTCCCCATGGATTGATTTCCTGTAATCATCTGCAATGGCGCTATGACATTGCCCACAAGCATCGACCATGCGCATCCGATCCACAGGACGGTTTTCGGGGTTCACCCATGGCGCCTGGTGGCTGCCATGGCAATCGACGCAGGAGGCCGCTTCGAATTTGCCAGCAGCAATGAGGCGGGCATGGATGCTTTCTTGCCGAGCGAGCGCTTGCTCTTCATGACAATTGCCGCAAACAAGACTGAGCTTCAATTGCCATGTACGAAAATCCACGTCAGGAAATGTGGGATGCGGGTAGCCGATGAGGTCATTGTGGCAATCCACACAGCGCACCTCTTCGCTGGCGTGAAGGCCGTGGGCCGAATCATCAAACGCCTGGGCATCGATGGTCAGGGGAAGCACTTCGCCCGAAGGGAGGATCATCTCCAGCCCAGGTTCTTCATGGCAGACCAGGCATTGCGCATTGGTGGGCCGGTTGGACGTGGGGCCCTCTTGCGCCTGGGCTACCCTGGGCATGACGCCCAACAGCACAAGGGCCAGCATCAGAATGACTGGCGGGAATGGTTGGACCATGCGTGCAAGCAAGGGCCTGGAACGCCGCGCTATTTCTCGCACGATGGGAGAGCGAACAGTTGGCATGCTCATGGTCCTGCCTCCTCAACAAGTTGGGGGATGTCATCGGGAGCGACAATGACCGCAGCATTGGCGTTCCGTTCGTCAGGTGCGACATCCTTTTCGGTAAGGAAGAGGTCGATTTGGCCATGGCACTGGTTGCAACGTTCGTTCTGAGGAGTCAAACGTCGCATATTGTGCGGCGTGGTGAATTTCCAGGTGGGAAGAGCATCGAAATCGGGGAGAAGATCCTCTCCGTAATAAGCGAAGAGGTCTTTGTTGGTGGGAACGTGTCGCAATAGCACCCATTTCCAGGGATGACGTTCGCTTTGAACAGGATTGCGCCCGATTTTGAAGGTCATTTGTGAGGGCTCGGAAGCAAAATACTTAATTCCCTTGTCGTCAATACCTGTATGACACCCGAAACAACTCTTGTATTCCCCGGCTGCGTGACAGACTTGACAGGCCACTTTGTCGAGATGGGTTGAATCATGTTGTTCGATGCCATCTCCTGGCGCAACCGTTTCGTGGCATTGCGTGCAGGTGGGGGCGGTCGGATCCTCGTAGCGCGTGCCGCCGTGGCTGCCATTATGATAAGAGGCGTCATCATCATGGCAATCGCTGCATAACATGCCCTTCTTTTCCCAATGCACGTCCGGCGGGATGCCTTCGTGGCCCCCTTTGTAATCATCCGCGATGCGGGTGCTGTGGCAGCCGCCACAGGTTTGCCAGATTGAAGCGGTCTTTTTGAAAAGATGCCCCGATAATAACCCCCCTCCCAGCGCCGTCGGTCGGCTAACGTGACAATCACTGCAATCAGCATGGCAGCCCGTGCAATGATTGTTGTAAGCCGTGGTGAAGGTGGGATTGGTGAAGTCGCCACCGCGATGCGCCAATACGGTTTGATACCCGGTCTGCAAGCGATGGATGTTGGTCTGCGCAGCCTTAGCATAGTCGACATGACAGGAACCACATGTCTGGGCGGGATTGGCTCCCACTTTTTTGACCATGCCTTCGTGCGCGTTGTCCTTGTCATCGGTGTCGGGTTGACCCCCATGACAGGTGATGCAACCGACTTCAGCGTGGATATCGGTGTCGAGAAATTTCTCTTTGACCAGGACCTTTTGCCATACCTCCAACGGAGGCAAGCCCCCAGCTCACCCCTCTCCAGAGGCTTTCTCTGAACGTATTTCCTCGGGTTCCTCTGCCAGATCTTTCAGTTTTTGTTTATTGGTATGGCATGCAATGCAGTTGTCGGAGGAGGGAGGAGCTGCTTGCATCTCGATGGTCTGGTCGGCGTTGCGGGCGATGGTCGTCCCCCCCTCTTGGTTCACATCCATCGCCGTCATCAAAGGCGCGGATCGTGGTTGCATGGCGACGCCTTCGCCCTCGGGTAGAGTCGTCGCCCAGGCAGGCGACCGCATGATCCACACGACCAGGACCATGCATGCAACGCCAGCGACCGGCCAAAGCAGTGGTTTGATGGATCGAGGTATGCGATGGTTCATGTTCGTTCCCTCACGAAAACGAAGGGTGCAGCGCCCTGGGTTCAGGGCGCCACACTGTGGTTGGGGATAGCGAACGAATGTTATTGTTCGACCGGGTAGTCGTGAGCGTGCTTTTCGGGGTTGAACCGCTTGACAAAGATGTCAGGGTCCGTCGTCCAACTACCCATGCCGAAGAGAAGTACGCTGGCGTCGTATCCCAAATCGTTGAGCCCAGCTACAACCCAGCCAGCGGCCTGTCCGGTGTAACATACGGTGA
>WFTO01000301.1 GCA_015485435.1 Anaerolineae bacterium
ATTGTGGCCTACACCGTCATTCAAAGCAAGCGGTCACAGTGATCCCCAACAAGGATATGGCGGCAATCGGTTTGTAAATAAGTACGCTAGGAAAGCATCATGCCCCGATTAGTACGATGGTTTGTGAAAGCGGCCTTTCTTTGGCTGATTTTGGCGCTGGCGTTGAAAGCGGCGTCTTTGTCTTCTTGGGGAAGCGCTATCCCCGCGATTACGCCAGTGTCATGGCACGCGCTTTTCGTAGGGTGGTTGACGCAATTGATCTTTGGGATTGCGCATTGGATGTTGCCAACGATTCAAGGCGCGCCCAAGCAGAAATTGAGGGGTGATGAGCGCTTGATGTGGATGGTGTTTTTCCTCTTGAATAGCGGTTTGTTGATGCGCGTCTTGGCGGAGCCGATGGTCGTTCGAGGGGGTTCCGACGCGTTTTGGCGTTGGCTATTGTTGACTTCGGCCTGGTTGCAGTGGGGCGCGGCAGTTTTGTTTGTATTCAATTCTTGGCGCCGGGTGCGACCAGCCATTCAGCGAGGGATGCGGGGGTAGTCATGCCACGGTTGAGTGTGTGGTTTGTACGTAGCTCTTTCCTACATCTTATCCTGGGGGTGACCTTCGGAGCCTTGATGCTAACAGCTAAGGCTGAGCCTGCATGGGGATGGGCATGGACGCTATTTCAGTCGCACATTGAGGTGATTGCGTATGGCTGGATGCTGCAGTTTGTGATGGGGATAGCGTTTTGGGCTTTGCCAAGATACAAAAATCCGCCGAAGCGCGGCGATGAACGGCCAATCTGGATGGCCTGGGTGTTGATTAATGTGGGCGTATGGCTCATTGCGCTGAGTCCATGGTTAGGGGGCTCATGGGCCCGAACGGTGGGCGTGGGTTGCGAACTGCTGGCCGTGACCCTTTTCGCGGTCCACGCTTGGCCGCGAGTGAAACCATTGGGCGTATAGGCATAGCCTTCGTTAACGTCAATGGCAGCTAGGTAGTCTACAAAAGGTTTTTGGTCTGCCTCATGGATGATGCAGGCCATCATTAGCCCGTGGGACTTGTAGACCGATCGGTAGCTTTTAGGGCGCTGGCCGACTGAACTCGTACCATGCCGCGTTTGGCGCCGAAGGCGAGTCTGTGTTCGTCACACTTTCTCGAGACCTCTTAAGTAGCGCTATGTAGCCAGATGAGCCCCCACCAAACATAAAAATGATGCGAGATGACGAATATCGAGGATTGGACGAACATGAACGAAGCGGATAATGGTCAACTTACAGCCACCTTCGACCATGTTTGTCTGCATGCTCCATTTAGAATGTCACCATGGCGCAAATCGGAGCGCAGTCATACCCCCAAACTCCGAATTCACGTTTTCACGTTATGCTGTTCGGTCATGGAAAAAGAGCCGGACGTCCTGGAACGAACGTCCGGCTTTCCCCAACAGGAGGAGCAAGGCGCAAAAGGAGCGTGGTTATTTGGTTTTTACATGGATGCGCTTGGGTTTGATCTCCTCGACCTTCGGAATGGCGAGAGTAAGCACACCGTCCTGATAAATAGCTTCAATCTTATCCGCTTCCACTCGCTCTGGCAGGGCTATGCTTCGCTGGAACAGACCCAAACGACGTTCTCGCAAGAGATAGTTACCGTCGGCGTCTTCCTCTGCTCTTACTTCACCCTGAATAGTCAGAATATTGTCGCTGAAAGTAATGTCCAATGCATCTGGATCAATTCCCGGGAGAGAGGCTTTCACAATATATTTGTCTTCAGTTTCCAAAACATCCAGGGGAAGGAGCCATGGACGGTTTTCTGGATAGTTGGTGCGAGGAAATTCATTGAACAACTGCTCCATGGTGTTGCGCCAAGCTTCGAGTTCACGGGCGAAAGGGTCTCGCGTGGTCAGTCGCATTTTATTCACCTCGGTGTTGGTTCTTGAGAAGGACTGGTAAATTATACGTCATTCATTTTGACTATATTTAACGGCGAGACCATTAGGCCAACGTTTGATGGCTGTTAGTGAAGTGTTAGAGAGCATCTGAGAAATCAAATAAATCGCAAATGTAACGCTTTTGGTCTTTTGATGTTTGGGAGCGCAAGGATATGTCGTTGTTCTGGATTTGACAGGATGAAGTGGATGACGTTACAGGGCAAATACGGGTTCTGGGTCTGGTTTGGGCGTACGATCAGTTTCCAGGGTATCCACGAATTTTTTGAATTGCTCAATCGCAGCGTTCATGTTTGGATGGTGCGCCTGCATTAATGTATCGTCATCGACTCCGGACTGGGCGGCTTTGACAATCTCTTCGGCCTGTTGGGGGGTTTCCATGTCGAGGTAACTGGAGGAGAGTCGTAAGGTCATCGCTTCGGGGGGGGCGCCAAAAACAGAGCCCGGGAGTGTGGCGAGTTTGAAACGTTCTAAAAGGAACATGGCCAATTGGGTGTCGTTTCTGATGCCGAGGCGGGCCAGGGCGGGTTGCCATCGTGCAAAATCTGGGAAAAGATAAAAGGCCCCATCGGGTTGCGGCACTCGGATTCCTATATCGTGCAGGTGTTGCCAGAGATATTGGGTGCGAACGGCGTGCAAATGGGTGCAGAGTTGAATGTATCCCCAAACATCGGGATCCATACCATAGGCCATGAGCGCGGCGAATTGCACGGGAGCAGTGGTCGCTGACCAGGTCTCGCTGGCAATGGTGCGAACAGCGCGTAGCACTTCGGCGCCGGCGCGGTTGGGCGGGAAGAGCGCTACGCCCAGTCGCCAACCTCCCAAAGACAGGTGTTTGCTCAATCCACCGAGGACGACCGTCCCTTCCGGATAGTAGCGAGCAATAGAACGGTGTTTGACCGTGCCATGTTGAACCAATCCATAAATTTCATCGCTAAGCACCGCCAGTCCTTGCTCGCGCGCATATTGTGCAAAGGCTTCTAAAAATGGCAGAGGAAGCATTCGTCCAGTCGGATTGTTGGGGCTGTTCAACAGGACGATGCCAGGGTTTCCCCATGCCGCTCGGGCTTCCTCCACTGCTTGTTCGATGGCTGATAGTTTCAGCTCCCAACCTTCCTCTGCCGAAGCGGGAATCCAATCCACTCTTTTTCCGACCAGGTGGGCCTGTGGTTGATAACTTACCCAGGAGGGGGTGGGTAATAGGAGTTCGCCATCAAGGGCCAGCAGCAAAGCATAGATGAGGGCCTTGCTCCCCGGTCCAACAATGATGTGTTCCGGCATGGCCGGAATGTTGAAGTGTTCTTCATAAAATTCGGCGATTTTTTCTCGTAACTCCCAAACCCCCAACGAGGGTAGGTATTGATGTTGATAGGCGTTGTCGCGTAATGCCTGAGCGATTTTGGGATGGACGGGGAATCGGGATTCTCCGAAACCAAGATGATACACCCAGTTGCCTTCACGCCACATTTCATTGACGCGTTCATTGATGACCAATGTGGCTGAAGGCTCTAGTCCTCGTAGACCCGCAGGTGAAAACCGAAACGGAAAATAGCGACGGGACATGGCGCACCTCATAATGTGGAAAAGCAAAACCCCCTACAAGTGAGGGGGTTCAAGGTTATGGTTCAATGATGCGAGCGATTTTAGCATCGAATTGTTTGCAGGTCAAACATGGGGTTGACGAGGATCGTTTTTGTGTCTCCGTCGTGTTGATTCCGTTCGGGCCATGTGATGGCATAGCTGCCTGAGAGCGGAATCCTTACCATGACGACTCAGAGAGGTGGAGATGAATTAAGTGACTTTTGCGACGCCATCGTTGCTGGCCGCGCTGGCTTTAATCAAGTGGATGACGGTGGCGCTGGCCACGCCAGGTTTGGTCAAATCAACATCGGAATCGATGGTGTCAAGGCGCGCCATCAATCGGGCGGCAATGCCCGATACCAGAGGTGCGGCGAAAGAGGTGCCTATGCCATAACCGTATCCGGTGTAAGACCCCACACTGAGGCTGATCAGCATGTAGGGACAGCTCTCATCACTGCAATGTCCAATGGGAGGCCGACAATATTTCAGCCCTGCACCGCCAGGAGCCATGACATCGCCCTGGTTTGAGAAGCAAGCGCGTCGTTTTTTGATATCGCTGGCGGCAACGCCCAGCACAAATCGCCAGCGCGCTGGGAATTCTGCAGGCAGGTCTTCATCCGTGGTGGCGTTTTCATTGCCAGCGGCGGCCACGGTGACTATGTTCAGTGCATAAGCGCGTTCTAATGCATCACGTAGAAGATCGGGCCCATCCCAGTCTTCTTCATCCGGGTGATCCGAACCATGTAGGCCCAGGCTTAAATTGATCACGGCGCGTTTGCCTCTGCGGACCTGCTCGTTGACAAATTCATAGATCGCGGTAACCAAATTGAAGAGTGTGCCCTGAGCCGCATCATCCAGCACGCGAATCAATTGGATCTCCGCCTTCGGAGAGATAGCATGGACAAGTCCTGCGACGAAGAGCCCATGATTTCCCACAAAGCCAATACAACCTCCAGGCG
>WFTO01000302.1 GCA_015485435.1 Anaerolineae bacterium
GCAGATATGCATTCTTGGCTCCCGCTTCAGCCATCAGGTTCGGCAACACCATCCGATCTTCGAGAGATAATTGGCTGACGCCCTCTCCCGAAAATTCCAACGCCCGGTAGGCAGATCCGCCCTGGCCCAGCGCCCGCAGAATCCAGAGTCCCAGATCCTTGGCGGTAACCCCTGGCCGCAATGCACCAGTCAGCTCAATGCGAATAGCCTCGGGCACGCGTAGCCATAAAGATCCGGTGGCCCACAGCGCCGCCACCTCGCTCCTGCCCACGCCTGCGCCAAAAGCGCCCAACCAGCCATAATGCGTGCTGTGGCTGTCTGCTCCTAGCAGCATCTGACCGGGCAGAATCAATGCCTCTTCACTGATGACCTGATGGCAAATACCCCGTCCGGCATCAAAAAAATGTTCGACGCCCTGCGCTTGCACGAAGGTGCGGATCTCAGCGTGATTGCGAGCATGCAATGTCGTAGGCGCCGGCGTGGCATGATCCAACACGATGACCAGGCGTTCGGGATTGTGCACCCTGGGAACGCCGATGCGCTGAAAAATGCGAGCAATGGCCGCAGTGTTATCGTGGCTAAGGATGCGATCCGGTCGCACCGTGACGATCTCTCCGACCTCAACCGACCCAAGCTGAGCCGCCCGGGCAATGGCTTTTTGAGTAAAGGTCTGTGCATTCATAAGGATTGGCTCATGTTTGGCGTGGTTGTTTGGAGTCAAGCGACCATGGGTTGGGGCGAGGCGTCTGTGGTTTCCTCCGCCCAATGATAAAGCAGCTCATCCACATCATCTAACGTCAGTGAACGCTCGTCGGCCAGGGCTTTGATGTGTCGGGTCAGGGCTTTGATTTGCTCAGGAGAAAGTTGCAGGCCCAGCTGCTCGGCTCTGGCCTTCACAGCATTCCATCCCGTTAATTTGTGGGCGATGGAAAGATAGCGGGTCAGGCCGAAATCGGCGGGGTTCAAGGCTTCGTAAGTGTCGGGCGAATTGAGAATGGCTTTTGCATGGATGCCGGCCTTATGGGTGAAGGCGCTGAATCCCGTAATGGGGTTGTTGAAGGGGATATCGACCCCGACCATGTCGGCAACCATGAGCTCGATGTCGCGCAACAGCTCAAGCCGATACTTGCTCCTGGTCTGTTCTCGGTCATAGGTGTACATGCGGGCGATGAATCCTCCTAACGAGGTGATGCCATTGCGCTCGCCAATGCCCAACACCGTCGTATCGATATGGGTGGCTCCCGCTTCCAGGGCGGCAAAGGCGTTGGCGATGGCGCTGCCCGAATCATTATGGCCGTGGAATTCGATGTCCGCGGTGGTCAGGCGGCGCAACGTTCCCACCAGACGACTGACATCCGTGGGCGTGGCAATGCCCACCGTGTCGGCCACACCAAAACGGTCCACCACGCCCAACTTATCCACCGCAAGATAGACCTGCAACAATTCCTTCTCCTCACTGCGAAAAGAATCTTCGGTGCTGAACCGCAACTCGATATCTGGCGCCTGCTTGCGTATCCATGTCAGCACCTCCTCAGCCAGCTCGATGATCTGTTCAATGCTCATGCCATGGCTGAATTGGCGCAGTTGCGAGGAGGTACCGATGACGACATCGAGCCCATCCACGCCTGTATCCAGAGCGATTTTCGCGTCTTCGATACGGCAACGAATGTGGGTGAGAATGCGAGCATGCAGCCCCAAGCGGGTAATGGCTTTCAAATCAGCCATGCTGCCCGGCGAAGCCAGTGGAGAGGTCAATTCCAGGTATTCTGCGCCAAATGCATCCAACGCCCGGGCGATACGAATTTTGTCGTCACGGGTAAAATTGGCGCCGATAAACTGTTCGCCTTCTCGTAGGGTGGATTCGATAATGTGATAACTGTTGAGTGGCATCTTGTTCTTCCTGTTGGTTTGGGGTTCTGGGTTGGGAAAATCGGGACTACAACGTCAGGTGTCGGGCAAGCCGTTATGTCATGTCAAACAAAACCGATGCAATGGCGTCCGCCACAACATCCAGATCTTCTGAAGAAATGACCAGGGGCGGCAACAATCGCAACACTGTGGCGCCTGCTGGAAGGGCCAACACGCCTCGCTCCTGCAAAGCTCGCAGCACCGGGCTCACCTTCATCTTCAATTCCATGCCAATCATCAGCCCCTGACCGCGCACCTCGCGAATCAAGGGATGCTGAATGGCGCTCAATCGATCCATGAGCCGTTGGCCCAATTGTGCTGCACGTTCGGGCAGTCGCTCCTCGCGGAGCACCTGCAACGTCGCCCGCGCAGCCGCTGCAGTGAGCGAATTTCCACCAAAGGTGCTGCCATGGCTCATCCGAGGCAGCTCGCCCACCCGTGAGCCGATCAGCGTCGCGCCCATGGGCAAGCCCCCGGCAATGGACTTGGCCAGCACCATGATATCGGGCGTGATGTCATACCCCTCCGATGCAAACAGCCGTCCGGTGCGCCCAAAACCTGTTTGGATTTCATCCAATATCAACAATGCCCCTCGCTCCCTGCATAACGCGTGCGCTGCCTGAAGAAAAGCCGGGTCTGCAGGACGGACGCCGCCCTCACCTTGTATCGGCTCAAGAAGCACTGCGGCCGTGTGATCGCCGATGGCTGCATCAAGCGCGGCGATGTTGTTGAAAGGCACATGAATGAAGTCAGGCACAAGGGGCTGGAAGGGGGCTCGATACTTTTTGTTCCAGGTGGCGGATAGCGCCCCCATGGTGCGGCCATGGAAACCGCGCATTGCCGCGACGATCTCTGTGCGCCCTGTGCTGACGCGGGCGAACTTGATGGCGGCTTCGACAGCCTCCGCTCCTGAATTGCACAGGAATGCGCGATTCAAATCGCCTGGAGCCACTGCCGTTAGCTCCGCGAGATACGCCGCACGCACATCGTTGTAAAATATTTCAGGACACGAGATCAACGTTTGGGCTTGGCGGGAGACAGCCTCGACGATGGCGGGATGACTATGCCCGAGATTCGCTGCGCCTTGCCCACCAACGCAATCGATATAGCGCCGTCCCTGCTCATCCCAAACATAAGCGCCCTCGCCTCGAACTATGGTGAGATCGCGTTTGGGATACACGCCGGAAGTGTGTTGAGATTCAAGTTGCTGTGTGGTGGAAATGGTGGATAACATGGCCATGAGTGGTCCTTATGGATGGTTGGGTTGAAAAATCATTGTCTGGAGGGCTCAGAACGGCCAAACACCGTTCCTTCACCGCGCAACGCCGTAGCGAGAGGTTGTTCACGTCTGGAATCGGCCAAAATGATGCGCGGCACGCCGCCAGCCAGGGCTTCCTCCGCGGCCAAGACCTTGCGTTTCATCCGTCCCTGAGCGGCCCTTCTCGCCCGCGCCATCTCATCGCTGCGGACCTGACGAATAAGAGATCCCTCATCGGGGAAGTTGGCTAACAATCCCGGCACATTCGAGAGAATGACCAGGGCGTCTGCATGGAGGGCAGAAGCAAGAAATGCCGCTGCTCTATCGCCATCGACATTCAATCGTTCTCCTTGCGTGCCCAACGCCACCGGCGCGACCACTGGCAAGAAGCCATGGTCTAGCAACAGCCGCAGCAGGTCGGCATTCGCTTCGCGAAGCTTGCCAGAATAGTCATCTCGAATCACGCGCTGGCGGCCATTTTCAACCGCCCGGATGGCGCGTTTGCGTTCAGCCACCAGCAATCGTCCATCCACTCCCGAAAGCCCAACAGCATTCACGCCCCGATTTTGGAGGTCCGCCACCAGGGTTTTATTGACCTGCCCGGCGGCTGCGGCCACAAAGATCTCCAGCATGGCCGGATAGGTGTAGCGACTGAGATGGCCAGATGGCGATTGGATTTGACGTCGGTCCAGGCCAGCCTGATCGGCCAGTGCATTGGCGGCCGCAGAAGCGCCATGCACCAGAACGATGCGCCTGCCGCTGGCAAACAGGGTAGGTAATTCATTCAACAGGGGCTGCAAGTCGACGCCTTCGCCCCCTCCAATTTTTACGACAATGGTAGTGATGTCCTCTTGATAAGTCATAGCGCACTCGTAACATGAAACAATGATCGTGTGTTCGCATCCTAGAGGCTGTTATGCACTTTGAACTGCTTTTGCGCCAAATCTCACGACTTGTAGCTTTTCATGGCACACAGATGACACAGATGAAGCGGATTCACGCGGATTTTTTGAGATAAAAAGCAATTTTTTCAGAGAGAATCCGCGCAAATCCGTTGCATCAGCGTTATCTGCGTGCTGTTCCATGGTTCTTGACGTGAAAACGGCCATGAAATGTGCGGAAAGTTCATAACAGACTCTAGACGGGATGCAATCCAGAGAAAGTCAAACCTTCGGTTTCCTCAAATCCCATCATGAGATTGAGGCATTGAATCGCTGTGCCCGCTGCGCCCTTGCCCAGATTGTCGATGGCAGCCAAAGCGACCAGACGTCCCGTTTCCGATTGCAACTGCCAGCCCACATCCGCCAGGTTCGTCCCCCATAGCAATTTAGGCTCGGGATGCCTGTAAACGCCAGAACGGTCATGAACAATGCGCACGAAGGGCTCGGCGCCATAGGTGGTGCGAAATGCGCTCCATAGATCGCGGTCCCGCAATCCAGGCTGAACCCAGACATGGGCGGTCGCCAAAGCGCCTCGAACCAGCTCCACCGAGGTCACAGAGAGGTGAACATCCTCTCGCCCAAATGCCTGATGCACCTCGGCCTCATGTCGATGCCCGACCGGAGCAAACGACCGAACGGCATGGCTGCGCTCCGGATGGTGGGAGGCGAGGGAAGCGGATGCTCCGCCCTCTGAAGAGCCGACTTTCAGATCGACGACAACGGGCCTGTCCAACAACCATCCCGCGTCCATCAATGGCTTTAACGCCAATATGCTCGCGGTGGCGTTACAACCAACGCCGCTCACATAATGGGCCTGCCGAATCGCCTCGCGGTTGAGTTCGGGCAGGCCGTAGACAAAACGTTGCAGCCATGCTGGTGCGGCGTGAGGCTCCCCATAATGTCGCAGATATTGCTCAGGGTCCCGAAGGCGGAAATCAGCCGAGAGATCGATGATGCGGGGGGCCAGGGATGCAAATCGCTCAATTTGGGCTTGCGCCTGGCCGTGAGGCAACGCCAGGAACAGAAAATCGGTCGGTTCCAAAGCGTCTACAGTTGTAAATTTGATGGGTTTGCGCCCGAACACAGGCCGCAGGTTGGGATGCACAGTATGGATGAATTTGCCGGCATATCGTCTGGAGGTAACCTGATGGATGACGACGCGCGGATGCTCCATGAGCAGGCGCAACAACTCGCCGCCGGTATATCCGGATCCGCCGATAATGGTGACGCGTAGTGGTTGGTTCATGAGTGCAATCAGAAAAATGAGTGTTTGGAAAAATCGTTTATGCGGTCATGGACATGACGTAGTTTGCGACTACCGCGGGGATATCCACGCCAGTAGTCTCGATGCTGTTGCGAAATTCCATGGTGTGATTGATTTCATTCACCAGCAATCCACGATCAGGGTCTTCGAACAGATCGATGGCGAGCACGCCGCCGCCAACGGCCTGGGCTGCCTGCAGACAGATCTCATTCAGTTCAGGCGTCACCGGGCAATTGCTGGCGACCCCACCCCGGGCAGTGTTGGTAATCCAATGTTGGCTGGCGCGATAAATGGCAGCAATCGTTTCATCGCCTACGACAAATGCGCGAATATCTCTGCCCGGTTTACGAATCATCTCCTGAATGTAATAGATATGATGCTGGAAGGAGCCAAGGACCTGGCGATGTTCGAGCACAGCTTCTGCGGCGTCTCGGTCGTTGATGCGGGCCAGTAGACGTCCCCAAGAGCCAACCACGGGCTTCATGACCACGGGGTATCCCAACTCCTCCATGGCTTCCAGAGCCGATTCACGGTCAAACGCCACACGCACTCGAGGCTGGGGGACGCCCGCCGCTTGCAGCGCCGAAGTCGTCAAAATTTTATCTGCGCAGACCGAGGCCGTGGCATAGCGATTGACGGTCCTCATGCCAGCCTGCTCAAACATTCGTAGCGCATAAAGCCCTCGCGATGTGCTCACGCTCCGTTCCACAAGCACATCCGCATGAACGGGTAGCCTGGCCTCGTCCGGGGCGAAGACCAGGTCTCCATCCCGGACGAGTTGGACCTCTGCGCCCGCGTTCTCCAGAGCGCGTAACAGCAGCTTTTCTTCAATGCGAATGCGGGAGACCAGCAAAGCAATACGGGTCATTCTCCCCAGTCCTCCTCTTCCTCAGGCGCCAGATCTAACTCCAACGGCTCCAGCGAGAGGACTTCCAATTCGACGCCGCATTCTGCACAGGTCACGATCTCTCCCTCAATAGGATCGTCCAAGGTCAATTCAGCGCCGCATTCAGGACAAGTCGATGTGAAGGTGGTCATGAGAAAACTCCTTGTGGGTGATGAGATGGTAGGATGAAAAGGTCAACAAAAAAGCCTCCGCTCGCCGGACTTGGCGAGGGAGGCTTTGTCACCATTTTGGGGTGCGCTCAAGCAGCCTGTCCCGGATGCCAGTCCGGCAGGATTGGGATCTGCTTCTTGATGCGCTTGATAATGCAAAGATTCGAAGGGGTCATAGTCTGTTCACGAAAAAGCCCGACCGGGCATAGGACACCTGGTCGGGCAAACACAGAGCGGGAAACGGGGAAACGTCCTCTTCTACCGCATGCGCGTAAGCCTTCCCAGGTTTAGGAAGGTCTTTTCCTTGCGCTTAGCGGACTTGTAGAAGACGGACATCATAGAGAGGGGGAGAAATCAGGAGGGGTGCGGTTATGGAGGTGAGGAGGACAACCATGTAAGGAGGTAACATGGCTATTATAGCGATTTATTTTCATTTGTCAAGCTGAATCTGTGGTTTTTGACAAGTTTTTTCAGGCCGCGGCCAGGGCATCTCGCATGATTCATTTGCCGATGATTGGCAGATAAATTCGTGTCCATGTTGAGTCTGCACGTAGTTCGATAAAGGTGACGGAATGCGGGGGAAGCGTGACATCGCGCACCGGCATCGACAATGAGGCCTCTTGCAGCGTGACGATGGCCTTGCCCGAATCGTTCGAAGCATCGTAGTTGGCGGCGCTTAGCGTGCGCTTGCGCCCCGAGATCGGGGTGAATCCCTGCAGTGTAAGGGTGGCAGTGATGGTTTCGGTCTCGGCGTTATTGGTGATGGCGATGTACACAGTGCTCCCATCGGCGCTTAAGGCCGCGGCGCCGGCGAGATAAGGGATGTCGCGATCATAGGCTCGCGCCTGGGGCGATGAGATGGAGATGGGAAGCACGCGAGCCCCTCGCCAACCTGAAAATCCCTGAAAAAGATACCCCATGGGAGAGATGCTGTGGTCACTTTGGCTCCGAACGAGGGAAAGGTTTCCTCCGGGCAGGGCGAATTGGTGGGCGAGCTCGACGGGCGTTTGCGGGTCCAAGTTTAGCAGGCGAATAAACCACTCGCCCGCGATCACCGCGCCTTCAAGGGTGCGATTAATTTTTTGATAATCTTCATGCAGGAAGATATTCCATTCGGTCACCGCGATGGCAGGAATTCGCACCATGCCGAGGCTGGTCGTGTACTGCGTGACGCGATCATGGATTTCTTGCAAACGATCCACCCGCTCTGAAGCGATTTGGCGTCGAGCAGAGTATGACGCATAGGCGGCGATGGGCGCGTCAAAATTATATTGATGACGAACATAAAAATCCATCTGCATAAAGATGTCGCGCATCGTGGCGGCGTCGGCGATGGGTTGTTGTTCCTGGTCGAATGGGAGCATCGCCGCGCCGATTTGGATGGGCGTCGTAGATGGCGCAGCGCGCATCGCCCGAGCGTAATCCAGAAAGCCATCATGCCCAATCGTCGTGTATTCCACCAGGAAATACCCTCCCTGCGCAGGCATGGCGCCATGGCTGCCATCCCCAAAATTGAGTCGACCGGTCTGATCATCCAAGATATACACTTTTGCTTTCCTATCTTGTGAAGACAAATCCTCCACCTGGCGCCAGAGCTCACACCTGCCCGTTATGATAGGC
>WFTO01000303.1 GCA_015485435.1 Anaerolineae bacterium
CAGCCGGTCTCACCATCATCCCCCTTCATGAATTGGGGGAGGCCAGTGTGCTCACCATTCTCGTCTCGATGTTCATTGGCGGCGCGCCCGCCTCGATGGCAGGCGGGGTGACCCTAAGCACCGTGGCCGTGCTTTCGGTGACCGTCTATTCCACCGTCCGCGGAGACCCTCACGCCGTGGCCTTTGGGCGCACCCTCCCCCTGGAAACCATTGCCAAAGCCATCGCCATCATGATGATCTCAATTTTGTTGGTGATCCTCGTTTCCCTGTTCATGCTGGCGAATTCCGAGGGCTCCTTCCTTGACGTCATCTTCGAAGTCGTCAGCGCCTTCTCGAACACAGGCTATTCATTGGGATTAACCAGCAAGTTAAGTGAATTCGGACGTCTGCTCATTGCGTTCACCATGTTTTGGGGGCGACTGGGCCCCTTGACCCTGGTCGTCTTGTTGGCCCAGCGGGAGCATCCCACCTTTGTCCGTTTCCCATCTGAAAAAATCGCTCTAGGTTAAGTCCCAGGATGCATGATGACAAACGATCGTTCTAAGAAACCCAAATCCGCCTTCAGTGTGCTCCGCCATCGTCGCCAACGGGGATTCCTGGTCATCGGTCTGGGGCGGTTTGGTTCGGGCGTCGCTCGCACCCTGATCGAGGGCGGGCACGATGTATTGGCTGTTGACCGCGATTACGCCCGGGTTGAGCAACGCGCGCCAGAAATTCCGCATGTCGTGCAACTGGACAGCACGAAAATCGAGGCGCTGCGAGAGATCGGCGCCGAACAGTTCGACATTGCTGTGGTCTGCATCGGCTCTGATTTCGAAACGAACCTTTTGACGACCGTGTCCTTGAAAAAACTCGGCGTTCCCCATGTCATCGCCAAAGCGAGGACCAATTTGCAAAAGGAAATTTTGCTGCAAGTCGGCGCAGATGAAGTCGTGCTGCCAGAGCATGAAGCCGGGGTGCGCCTGGGACGCCGCCTTTGCGGCTTGGGGTTTATCAATTATCTGGAGGTCAGCCCTGATTTCAGCGTGGTGGAGATGCTGGCCCCGAAGCGTTATTTTGGAAAAACGTTGGCCGAGGCGAAGTTGCGTCAACAATATGGGCTCACAGTCATTGCAGTGCGTCGCGATGAAGAGATGATCATCAACCCTGCTGCGGATTTCCGACTGGAAGCGGGAGATGAGTTGATCGTGATTGGGGCCATGGAAGACGCAGAACGCCTGGCCGAATGACGGGAGCAGGGGTTAAGGCAACTTGCTTGATGTCCACTGCATTGGATCCACGGCGATCCCATCCACACGGATCTCCCAATGTAGATGGGCGCCTGTGGAGAGGCCGGTTGTTCCAACCAATCCTAATAGATCACCTGTCTGAACTTCATCCCCAACCTGGACGTCAATTTGTGACATGTGCCAGAAATTGGAATAGACCCCGGCGCCATGATCGACAATGACAGCACCGCCGCGCACGAAGAGAGGTTCCGCCAACACGACAACGCCTGGCGCTGGTGCCAGGATGGGCGTCCCCTCAGGGGCTCCCCAATCGCTGCCTGCGTGGAATGATGACACAGGGCCGCCATTGTAACTGCGGCGAGTGCCATAGGGTGAAGTTCGAGGGATGTCGCCCTCCACGGGGAAGCGAAAGGGCTGAGTCCATCGAGGAGGCGCTGTCACCTTGCTCCAAATTGCGTACAATCTCGCCCGTTCCTCTTGCAACTTCTCTGGTTCAAGCAACCCTCCTTTGCTGGGTGGAAGCACGATGTGCTGGGTTTCATAGGTTCCGGCCAAGATCTCCACAGGCGCTTCGTACACCACTGAGCCCACTTTGATTTGCAAAGGCTTCACGCCAGGTTGATCCAACGCGCCGGTCGGAACGAATGCTTGATAGCGATACATCCATGCCTCTGGGTTGTGCTCGCCAAGAAATACCAACGGGCGGTCTTGAAAAGTTCCAGTCGGCACGATGGGAACCATGCTTATCACTTGCACCACACCGGTGCGCCCCTGAATCAGCGTCTTGGGGACGCGAACCGAAAGAAAGGGCATCGGCAGCCCCTGTTGACGAACAAAAAGCTGTGAAGCGATCCTGGTCATGCCTCCCAGTTCCCCATAGCCAAACGCCCCATACAAAGTCACTTGAGCCCCAGCGACAGCCGTGGAAACAGAGGGCAACCACGTCGAAAGATGTTCCCGAAACTGCTCCTGACGTTGCGCCAGATCCACCGCTTCTGGTCCGGGAATCACCAAGGTTTGCCCGACCTGAATCAAATCGGGGTTGTCGATATGGTTGATGCGGGCCAACAAATCCACGGGGACGTCAAATCGCTCTGCGATCAACAACAGCGTATCACCGGGCTGAACCGTATATGTCGTGGCGTCAGTTTGAGCGAAAGAGGATGTAGGCGAGAGGAAAAGAAGCAACAACAAAACAACGGCAATAAGCGTGTAGGAAACGGTGCGGGTTAACATGGCAATTGTTGGAGTTGAGTGTGAAGTTGCTCGATCCTACTCGAAACAAACGCGAAAGGCAAGGTCTTAGCCGACATGATAAATCAATGGCAAAAATCCTCGCGGCCCAGCGCGCATCTCCACATAACGAATCACAGCTTGCGTCACCGTTGCATCGCCATCAGCAATCGCCGACATCTCCGATACGTGATCATAGCCGGGAAAATACGCCCACTGCACATCCTGGTGGGCGCTTTCAAGGGCCTGACGAAACGTTATCGCCTGTTCCGCCAGGGAGGGCAGCTCTCTTTCACAATGCATAATGAGAAATGGCGGAAGGGAATGACCGGAACGTACATAGGTTTGCGGAGAAGCCTCCTGCAGAACTTGTTTGTCGGCGCTGCCACCACGAAACGTTTGTTCATACAATGGATAGGCAAAAGGATGGACGGTGTTGAGATCGTACAAACCGCTCAAACTCATCACCCCGCGAATAGAAGGCTGATAGGAGCGATAACGATCGTGCGTTGCAAACAAGCTGACCAAATGCCCACCAGCGGAATGCCCAAACAAAAATATCTTGCCAGGATCACCACCATACTCCTGGATATGCTGCAACGTCCATGCGAACGCCGCGGCGACATCAGCGAGATTGTCGTCGTACCAGGCGGCCTTCGTAGCTTGTGTGGGATCACAAGAAAAATGGTCGCGGCAATGTTCATCGGCCCGATAAACCTGGTTGGAGGTTAAACGATAGTCCACATTCACCACAACCCATCCCTGTTGCATCACTAGCGTCGGCGTCAACACATCGGTGTACCATGACGCATAGCCATCCACCCAGCCGCCACCGTGAACATAGATGATCACCGGACGATGCTGCAAGGCCCGCCCCTGCACTGTCGGCTGCAACACCTCAACCGTGCGCGTTTCAAAATCGCTGATCTGTGGATAACGAAGATCGGTCACCCGAAAGGGCTCATCAACACGGTAGCGCACCCGTTGGATTTTTACTGCATAGGAGGTGGTTGCATCCTCTCTGCGTCGAAGAGGACTGGCGGCAGCGCCTTCCCTCCGAATGACAGGCGCAGAGGCCCACATTCGCGGGTTCGCAACCGTCGAATTATCGAACACGGGATGGAAAGAATCTTTCTGGGCCATGTTCGGACCAAGAAGCATGACCACCAGCGCAATGACGCCCCACGCTACGCGCCAAAACTGCATCCATGGATAGATCGTGGGACTTTGTGACAGCTTGTTCATGTTCTGCGCTCCCTTTTGAGAGCTGGCAATGGGTTGAGGACAGCTCATTATGGCCGATGCAGGTCAGGAAAGCAAAACGCTGTGGATGATTTGTCACTTTTCCGCAAAAGCATTACGATTTCACGAGACTCCGATTCCATCCTCCTTCAGGAAGGATAAGCGCCATGAATATCCCCCGACTACATTTTGCACATCTCCCCACCCCTGTCGAAACGCTTCCCAGACTCTCTGAACGGTTAGGAATTCGCATTCTGGTCAAGCGGGATGATCAGACAGGTCTGGCGTTTGGTGGCAACAAAACCCGCAAGCTGGAATTTCTTCTTGCTGAAGCCCGGGCCCAGGGAGCCGATATGGTGATCACTGGCGGCGCCATGCAGTCGAATCACTGCCGCCAAACCGCGGCTGCAGCGGCCAGATTTGGCCTCGATTGCACCCTGGTGTTGGTGGGGGAGCCTCCTTCCCAACCTTCCGCCAATTTGCTTTTGGATACATTATTCGGTGCGCGTTTGGTGTGGACGACACCCGATCAGCGAGATGAAACCATGCTCGAGGTGACAGCGCTTGCTCGGGCGGCGGGCCGCCATCCCTACCTGATTCCCTATGGCGGCTCGAATGAGACAGGCGCGTTGGGTTACGTCTTCGCCATGGAGGAGTTGTTACGCCAGGAGGTAGCGCCCGATTGGATCGTCGTGGCCTCCTCGTCGGGCGGAACTCAGGCGGGCCTGGTCGTGGGCGCGCGGATGTTCGGCTATGAAGGCCGTATCCTGGGCATCAGTATCGACAAACCAGAGGTGGAGCTCAGCCGCGACATTGTCGCCGATCTGGCCGCGCGTACCGCTCGCCGATTGGGCGAGAACCTCGCCATCACTCAAGAAGATATCCTGGTGAACGACAGCTACCTGGGCCAGGGATATGGCGTCCTCAGCGAACGAGAGATCGAGGCCATTCTGCTATTCGCCCAGACAGAAGGGCTGCTGCTAGACCCAGTGTATACGGGTCGCGCGGCAGCCGGTTTGCTGGACCTGATACGACAGAAGTTCTTCGCCCCTCATGAGACCGTACTTTTCTGGCATACAGGCGGAACCCCAGCCCTTTTCGCCAGACGCTACTCCGGTGATATATTGAAGGCTATTCAGTCATAACATATGCCGAGTTTTTCCCGACGTTCCTTTCTGATTTTTCTTCTCCGCATGGGGTTGGCCATCATCGGCGTCGCCCTGGTTTGGGTGATGTTCTCCCAGACTCAGGACCCCGTTTGGATGCGTTTACAAGATGGCGCTCCCTTACGCGTGGCCATGGATCCCAGTTTTCCTCCATTTGAAAACGTTGATGCCAATGGGCAGCTAGTCGGCTTCGACGTTGACCTAGCCAGAGAGCTTGGGCGACGGCTTGGAGCCGAGATTCAATTTCTTCCCATCGCATTTGATGGGCTGGCGGATGCCGTTATGGCAGGGAGGGCAGATGTAGTGATCTCGGCCTTTCCTTTGGACGAACGTCTCACTGAAGATGTCTCCTTCAGTATCCCTTACTTCGAAGGCGGGCTGGTGATGGTTTCGCGGCCCGATGCTGACATTCGCACCCCTGAACAGCTGGCCACCCATCCAGTTGCAGTGGAATGGGGAAGCCAGGGCGACGCCTGGGCGCGTCAACATAGTCTGCCATCCATCGTACGCTTGGAAACGCCAGATGACGCGCTTCGCGCGGTGATCACGGGCGATGCCGATGCGGCCATCGTCGATGCGGTCACAGCGGCGCTTTTTCCAGAACATGGTCTTTCCATCCACGCTCCCCCCCTGGTGTCCGAACCATATGTCATTGTATTGCCCAAAAGGGCCCCCAGGCTTACCGCGGCCATCAACGAGACTCTAACCAACCTGATCGAGGATGGCGTATGGGCCCAAATTGCGACTCGCTATTTCCCGAACCCGCCCCTGTCGCCAACCCCGCTTCCGGAAGAATAAACAAGCCTCAAAGGCGTCTCGGCAAGGGGCGAGCATGCCAATTTACGCTGACTCATTCATAGATGGGGATTCTGTGGTCCGGGCTTGTTCCACCCCTTCTCTTCCCTCTCCGGATGTCGGTGGAGGAAACAAAGTTTGCACCGTCGCCACCACATCGCCAATGCGGATTGGGCGACGGAAGAAATGGGATGCTCGGCTGCGCAGCGGCTCCCATTGACGTTGATCGAATACGCCAATGAGCAGAATAGCTGGTCGGTCCGGAAAAAGGGATAACAACCCTTGCACCTTTTCATAGGTGGCCTCCGGATCATGATGCACGTCGATAATCAACAATGGTGGATCCACCAATCCTTTTAGCGCCGCCTGGATGGCGTAATGAACCCCAGGAACAGCCATCACCTCATATCCTAATTCCTGCAATTCCGCCAAAATCAGGGTGCGGCTTTGCCAGTCCGCTGCTGAGAGCAGGATGTCATGGCGAAGCTCAGTCATCGGTATCCTCGCTGCGCACAATCACCGCTCGCCCATATGTCAATCCGGTAAGGGCATCCATCATTGAAGCTGCCTTTTCCACGGGCAACGCCAGATGGAAAATGGCCTCCGCTGCATAGGTTTCTGCCATGACATTGGCCTCAAACTCGGGCAACAAACGTTTGAGGGGCGTTACAAAGGCATAGGGAAGCTGCACTTCCAGATGCGCCATCACCCGATGCTCAGTCAGCGGCAGCTTCTCCAGAGCATGCTTTACGCCACCACTATACGCCTTCACCAATCCGCCTTTTCCCAGCTTCACGCCACCGAAGTAGCGGGTCACCACCACGACGATATCGCCGATTCCGCTGTGTTGCAATACCGTAAATGCAGGCCGCCCGGCCGTGCCATGGGGTTCGCCGTCATCGCTATATCCCATGTGCGCGGTGCTTCCTGGCGGGCCGACCAGGTAGGCCCACACATGATGCGTGGCGTCCGGAAATTCTTGCCGGATGGTTTGGATGAAGGCGCGCGCATCCTCAACCGTAGGGGCGTAGCCCACGGTCGTAATAAAACGACTTCGGCTGATGACTTCCTCGACGCGATGAGTGCTCGCGGGAATAGGATAACGGCCAGGGGAACTCAATTCTGATATCACCTCAAGGCAAGCTTGGCCGCGTCATTGCCAGCGTGTTTGCAAAAATGACCCTAAAGGTCATGACTTGTCGTGAAAAGCTCGTAGGCGATGTGCATTTGGGATGGATCAATAAGTCAGAACTCGCGGCAGCTGTTTGGCGTGTTCCACCCAGCTGGTCACCTCGTTCAGACTGGGCGGTCGACGCACCAAATTTTTGGCGGCGTTCACTTCTAGCAACTTTTTGTGAAGGTTCTCTGGCACGCGTTGCGCCAATTCGGGCACAGTGTCCACGCCCGCTGCCTCCAACAGATCCGAAAATTCCTCGCCAATGCCCTTAACTCGAAAAAGATCCGAGCGATTGGCCCATTTCAGGATCAGCTTCTCGCTGACGTCTAACGCTGCCGCTAATTCTTTTCGGCCTTTTGGCGTGGCCGCGCGCTCGAGCAGAGCTTCGGTTGTGCTGATTCCTAATTCCTTCAACTTTGCGCCGTAGGTCTCACCGATTCCCTCGATCGCTGAAATGTTTGCCATGATGACATCTCCTGTGTGTGAAAGTGGCTGAAGAACGCGCAGCGGAAGCAACAGCTCGTTTCTACGAAGGCCTCCCAGCCATACGAGACAAAACCAAGAAGAGATAAAGGCTCGATGAAGTATAAAGGCTCTGAATTCCTTGGCGCTCTTCGCATCTTGAGGACTTTATGGTAACCAGGAATCGGATATGTGGCTCATTACCACTGCCGACGCCCGAACACATATTAGCATACCATGGCGAACCTGGATTCTACAACGGGAATCAGCCCTGTTCACAGGCGTTTTCGAATTCATCGCAGCGCGGCGGACGCCCAGGCAGGCGACGGAGGAGGCCGCGCCCAAAGAGACCGGGTTCTACATGTGCAGAGCTCTCGACAAGAACATTGCCACCGATCAGGTGGGGGGCTCCCAGGGTTCCCAATCAAAATAGGCGCGGGTATTCGGATTCATCCACCACTGCATCACATGTTGTAGACGCCGAAACTGACCTGGGGATAACGCATCCCATGGAACCTCATCCCAGGCAAACCATTGCACATCGGTCGTTTCATGGCTGGTTTTTGCTTCGCCACCCACGGGCGCACCGGCAAAAAGGATCACGTACAAATGCCTACCGCTCTGACTTCCCTGCAAGCGGCTATCAAACACCCCTAGCAATCGGGTAATTTCCACCTCATAGCCGCTTTCTTCCCACACTTCTCTCGCTGCCGCAGTTGCTGGCGATTCTCCGACATCACATGCGCCGCCCGGCAAGGCCCACAAGCCGTTATCCGCCCGTCGAATCAATAACACCCGACCTTGGGGATCAAGCACGGCTGTATCCACCACCGCCAATGGCGTTAAATATTCCAGGTCCTGAGCAAAAATCTTTTCGATCTCCCCCAGTGATCGCGTGTCGATGAATGATTGCAATCGAGCAGCCAGCTGCAACACCCGACGATTACGCTGAATCTGATAGGGGTCCTGTGTGTACTGCAGATTGTTTTGGGCCAAAGCCCGTAACTCATCAGCAATCCATGCTAGTTCTTGCGACAATGAAGACGTTGGGGTTGGTTGAGTCATACGCTTCAGGCCTATTCAAAGGATGAGCATAAAACGCAAAATCAGGCAAATCCAAACGCCTAGATTTGCCTAGAACTGCGAAATCTATCGATAGGTTTGACAAGAACTCCGCTCTCTTTTACCATATATGGCAGTTGCGCCCCCGTAGCTCAGTGGCCAGAGCAGCGGCCTTCTAAGCCGACGGTCGCAGGTTCGAATCCTGCCGGGGGTGCTTTTGTTTTACGCAGCCTGTTTGTTCTGGTTTTGCTGGCGCTGTTTGCGTTTTCGCAAAAAGAGCGCCACCAGATTTTCCTGATGAAGTTGGGTGGCCAGCCCTTCAAGGGAGATGCGGGGGATTCCACATGATTCGACATCCAAACTAAGCAGGGCTTGCTTGTTGCCGCCTTCAGCCAGAACCTGATCGACGTGGTGTTCCACACAATCAAGATAATGCAGATATGTTTCAATGACGCTTTTCACCTCGCCTCGCAATAATACATCACCATGACCCTGAACCAGGTCTTCCACAGGTGAGATCATCGCCAGGCCGTGCAAAGTCTGGCGCAGGTCATGGATGTCGCCATGGACAAAATAGGGGATGGGCATCATGGCATCGCTGGCAAACAACACCTTTTCTTCTTTGTAATACACGCTGATCACATCGGGCGCATGGCCGGGTGCATGTCGCATTATCAAAGTTGCCCCACCCAAGCGCACGGCGGCTTCATTTTCCATCAAAATACCTGGCAATATCAAACGCACATCCGCCAGGGCAGGATTCAACGTACGAGCTTTGACGAGCGCTGGCTTGGTCTGGGTCAACAGCAACTTGCGGGAGTAAAGATGCCCAATCACCTCCGCATCAGGGAAGAGATAAGCGCCATACACATGATCCGCATGGGAATGCGTCAAAATCACATAGTTCACCTGTGAACGCAAACGCCTGCGAACAAATTGTACGATCTCCTGAGTCTCTTCTGGATAAGGTAGCGTGTCGATAAGAATGCACCCTTCGGGGGTGCTGATCAGACCTGCATTCACCTTTGCATACATGCTGCTCCGAAACACATATGCATGTTCAGAGATGCGCTCTCTCAATACCATGGATGGACGACTCCCAAAGGAATGTTGGATTAGGACAGATTTGAAGCATAACACAATCTTCTTCTAGGATCAATAGTTCGTGTAAATTTTACACTTACTAAAATTTCACAAATACCGGCTTCCACCGTAACCTTTCGGGGATCGTCACGTCTTGTTTGTTACGAGGCAGTTATTAGACGGATTTTCTACCCAAACGAGTCGTTGTTGGGGGCCGTACATGCAGACAACGTTGCAAAGAGCGATTGCTACCATCCTGATAGCCTTGATTCTCTCTTTGACGGGGTTTTCTTCCCACGCCGTGTCTGCGGCCGCGCCTGGCCCTGCTGCCGTGCAATCGCCCACGTATGTGTATTATGTCGTCCGCCCTGGAGACCAACTTACTGATATCGCGCCGAGGTATTGCACGAGCTGGCAAGAAATTTATGCGCTTAATCGCGGCACGATTGGCCCCGATCCCAACCATCTTGTGCCGGGCATGACGTTAATCATTCCCGTGCGTTGTGGCGGCCCGGGCGGATGCCAATATGTCTACGATCGAGGATGGTTGCCCCACGCCAGCGGGTATGTGATTCCACCAAACCAATATTGGGTGGAGAAAGGGGACACCTGGTATTCCATTGGGAAACGATTCGGCGTTTCCATCCAATCATTGCGGCAGACCAACGGACTCAATTATCCATATGCCTTTTCCGTGGTGCGTATCCCATGTCTGAACCAGGGATATCCACTACCGCCACCACCAATGTATCCAACGCCTCTACCGATGCCGTCTCCCACACCGGCCCCTACTCCCACCCCGACGCCTCCTGTTCAGTCTGCGATTTCCATCGATTCACCGCTGCCCAATGCCGTGCTCCCCATGAGCTTTCCTGTTCAGGGC
>WFTO01000304.1 GCA_015485435.1 Anaerolineae bacterium
CCTTCGCCGTCCCCATCTGTCAGCTGAGCGGTCGCCGGAGGGCGACCGTTGGCGCGAAGCGCCTGAAGAGTTCGAGTTCACTCGGCCATACCCAGCCGGACGCGATGCTCATGCTATTGCCTGATGATTTTGTCCAAGTTTGTGATACAGTCGCGCGAGGTTTGGGTGCAAGTCAGGCTGTGCCATCTGCGATGGATTGAACGCTGCAAGCCGCGAGACCAGGTGCATAACAGGCTCTAGGCCGGACGTCCGATGGGGAGAATGCAGAGCGGCTGCTCCTCGGCGGGCATGCGCATCAAGGCCTGCACTTGTTCATCCATGAATGCCCCCACGAACACGGTCCCAAGCCCCAACGCCACCCCTTGTAGATAGACATTTTGCGCGACTGCTCCGATCTCCATGTGTACGTACTGAATCCCGCGTTCCCCATATTTCCAGGTGGTGCGCCGATAGACCGCAGCCAGCACGATGTCCACCGCGGCGGATGCCACCCATTCCTGATCCAAAGCGGCCTTCGCCAGCGGGCCCCTCAGATCGCCCGCGGCCAGGGGCATAAGAGCATGGGAATGCGGATGGTATTTGTACACGCCCGCGTCCAACCCCATCACATCTCCAACGACAGCGTAAACCTCCAGCGGGAACAGCGCGCCCGCGGAGGGCGCGGTGCGGAAGCCTCGTTCGGGGTTGGTGACCCCTTGAGCCGCCCAAAGAAGCTGGCTCAACGCCTCCAGCGCGATGGGGCCGGGCGCATACTCCCGGATGGATCGCCGCTGAAGTAAGGTCTTTTCGATGGCGTGTTCGCTGTCGAACCGGGGGGCGGGTAGTGCAAACATGGTCACCTCCTTCATTCGCCAATCATCGCCCGCAGCTCCTCTTCGGTGAGGGTGGGGACGCCCAATTGTTGCGCTTTTTGCAATTTCGAACCGGGGTTTTCGCCAACCAGCAGGTAGGTGGTGCGGCGGGAGACGGAATTGGTGACCTTGCCGCCATATTGCTGGATGATAGCTTTGGCCTCCTCACGCGTCCACGAGGGCAAGGTTCCCGTGATCACAAAGGTCTTGCCAGCGAGGGGCAGCGATTCTGGCTCGGGCTTCTCTTCCTGGGGCAGTGCCATTTGCAAGCCGTAGGATTTGAGGCGGTCGATGGTGCGTTGATTGGCGGGATGGGAGAACCATGCTCGCACCGATTGGGCGATACGTGGGCCCACGCCCTCGATCGCGGCCAGCTCCTCCGCACTTGCCTGGGCCAGGGCGTCGATTGATCGAAAATGATCTAGCAGGAGTTGGGCAGTGATGGGGCCGACGAAACGGATGCCCACCGCGGTTAGGACGCGAGTGGCTGGTTGCTGTTTAGAGGCTTCGATGGCATTGAGGAGGTTGTTCACCTTCTTTTCGCCATAGCCCTCCAGGGCCAGCAGTTCCTCTCGATGTTCGCGCAGCGTGTAAATATCCGCTATCTCCTTGATGAAGCCCTTGCCGCAGAAGAGTTTCGCCTGTTTAGGCCCGAAGCCTTCGATGTCCATGGCCGGACGGGATGCGAAATATTCCACCCGGCGCACAAGCTGAGCAGGACAGGCTGTGTTCTCGCAATAGTAGGCCACCTCGCCCGGATAGCGCACCACCAGTTCGCCACAGGATGGGCATGTCTTGGGCATGCGCCACACCCGCTCATCGCCCGTGCGCAGCTCTTTGACCGGGCCCAGCACCTGGGGAATCACCTCACCTGCTCGGCGGATGATCACCATGTCGCCGATGCGAATGTCTTTCTCGATGATGTAATCTTCGTTGTGCAGGGTGGCGGAGGAAATGGTGGCCCCGGCCAGGAATACGGGCTCCAGCACCGCGCGCGGGGTGAGCACGCCCGTGCGGCCCACCTCCACCACGATGTCCAGCAGGCGAGTGATGGCCTGCTCCGCAGGATATTTGTAAGCCACAGCCCATCGAGGCTCCCGACCGACAAAGCCCAACACCTCGTGCAGAGCCAGCTCGTTGATTTTGATGACCAGGCCATCCACCTCGAAAGGCAATGCATCCTTTTCGTGCACCCAGTCCGCACAATATTTGGTCAGAGCGTCGAATTCGCTGTCATCGAAACGACGACACCAATTCAATGCCACAGGGAAGCCGAGATCTCGCAGATAGTGGAGCACCTCCCATTGGGTTTGAGGTGTCTTCTCCGCCCCCTCGATGAGCACGATATGGTAGAGATAGACGTCCAGTGGGCGGGATGCAGCCACTTTCGGATCGAGATTGCGGAGCGCGCCTGCTGCGGTGTTGCGGGGGCTGGTGAATTTATGCCCGAGCTTCTCTTGTTCCGCCCGAAAGCGTTCGAACGCTTCTTTGCCGATATAGGCTTCGCCGCGCACTACCAGCCGCGCGGGCGGGGTCGGTCCGTCAGGTGCGAGGGGGATGCGCAGGGGCAGGCTGCGAATCGTGCGGAGGTTGTTGGTGATATCCTCGCCCACATAGCCATCCCCGCGGGTGGCTCCCAAAGTAAAGACCCCGTTCTCGTAATGCAACACCACGGTAAGCCCATCGATTTTAGGCTCGACCACGTAGCTGACATGGGTTCCTGCAGGCAAGAGTTTCATGAAACGCTCTCGCCAAGCCTGGAGCTCCTCCGGGCTGGTCACATTCCCCAACGAGAGCATGGGCCGGGGATGGCGCACTTTGGCGAAGCCTTCGGCCGGGGGGGCGCCCACGCGCTGTGTAGGCGAGTCGGGCGTAATCAGCTCGGGATACTGTTCCTCCAGTTGTTTCAGCTCCCGGAAGAGCAGGTCATATGCCTCGTCCGATATCTCGGGCTGGGCGAGGACGTAGTATCGATAATTGTGGTAGTTGATCAAACGTCGAAGCTGTTCGACGCGTTTAACGACATCTGGAGGAGCCATGATCCATCCGAGAGAATGTAACTAGAAGGAAACGGATTATTGCCGCGGGCGCAAATAGTCTTGCACGGCCCAACCTTCGTATCCCTTAGGCGTGCGCAATTGCCACCAAACAAATCCGTCGGCTTCCTTCGGCCCTCCAATCACGGTCAGCTTGACCCCATCTTTAATGGTGCGGAGAATCGCGTATTTTTTGCCTGGACCTTCTCGTAAGGCCAGTCGCTCCACGCCCGTGCCGGTGACGATGACAATCTGGCCGATGGTGAATTGATCGGTGTTGGCGGGCGCTTGTGTGGGGAGCGGCTCTGGGGTCGGTGGCGTCGTGGGGGCGACGGCCGGCGCTTGCGGGGTGGTTAGCGGGCTGCCCGCCGGTGGCAACGCTTCACCAGACTGGACGGTGCCAACCACAACGGGCATCGTAGTGGGGGTGAATGTGGGCAATCCCTGGAATATCTCCGTTGGCATAGGGGTCGGCGTCGCGCGTGTATTGCCCCCGCGACAAGCTCGAACCATCAACACCAGAATAATTACCACCAAAACCACAATAATGGCTATGCGCCACCAGTTTTCTTTGAACCAATCACCGCCGCCACCTGGGGGCTCCTCTTGCACAAAATCGGCGTCGGTGATTGGCGGCTCAGGGGGTTCATAATAGGTGGCATCGAGATCATCTCGTTCTGTTTCAAACGACCCTTCCAGGCCCGACTCATCCTCCCAGTTCTGCATATCGTCCACAGGAAAAAACGCCTCCTCTTCCATCTCTGGGGTTTCCTGCCATTCATCCTCAGACATAGGGTCGATACGAGGGCGATCGTCACTCATGTTTCACTTCCTTCATTGTTGGGGGAGTGGGGGACACACCAATTGACATTGGAATCATTATACCATTTTTTCAAGAAACTGCTATAATGCCATGTAAGGGCAAGGATACACGAATGATCTATGACGAATGCCCGATCATAGCCCTAAAAACTTTCTTCTATCGCCCCTACTTCTTTTCATAGTTTCTTTCAATCCCTTATTTTTCAAGACATTTCGCACTTTGATCTCTTCAACAATGGAGTTGAATCATGCTAATCACCCTCTCTGTACGTC
>WFTO01000305.1 GCA_015485435.1 Anaerolineae bacterium
ACGGTGTTTGGGGGCCCACAATAAGATGGACGCCAAGATCCGATAGCGCTTCCAAGACTTGTTGGGAGGGCTGTCGAAGGTCACTGGCCACCACGCGTGCACCGCGCGCGGCCAACCATTTCGCGGCAGCCTGTCCTTCGCGGGCCAGCCCGATGATAAGGATGGTTTGGGAGGCAAAGTCGGTGTGGGTCATGGCGATCGATGAGGGGCATGCGCCTGGGGATTATGCCAGTGCCAGAGCGATGCCGATCATGCCCGAGAGGATGCCGATGATGAAAAAACGTTGGGTGACATGATTTTCCGCCCATCCGCTGAGCTCGAAGTGGTGATGCAGTGGAGACATCTTGAAGGGGCGGATATCTCGTCCCAGGAAACGTCGACTGATCTTGGCCGAGGCCACCTGGATGATCACAGAGAGCGCTTCAGCCACGAAGGGGAGCCCGATCACAGCCAGTAAGAGCCATTGACCGGTCATGAGGGCAACAACGCCCAGGGTGGCGCCCAAGGCCAGGGAGCCGGTATCGCCCATGAACAGTTCGGCAGGAAAGACGTTGAACCAGAGAAAGGCGAAGAGGGCTCCGACCGTGGTGAAGGCGAAGGCGGCCAGCCAGACCTGGCCTTGAAGATAGGCGATCAGCCCGTAGGAGGCGAAACTGACCGCGGCCAGGGATCCGGCAAGGCCATCCAGGCCGTCGGTGAGGTTGACTGCGTTGGCGGTGCCAACAATGATGAAGACGGCGATGGGCAACCATACAAAGCCAATATCGATACGTTGGGGGATGGTTGGGATGGCAATGCTGTGAATGTCAAGGCGCCAGAACATGACGCTGGCTAATGTCATGGCCAGAAAGACCTGGATGGGAAATTTGGAGCGGGCCAGGAGGCCCTGCGCATCGCCCCGTTTTCGCAAAATGCCAGCCAGGTCATCCAGGAAGCCAAGCACGCCAAAGGTGAGCATGGCAAAGACGGGAATCAACACAGATTCGCCGATGAGTGTGAAACCAAGGAGATTGGCAAAATTCAAGCCGAGGTTAATGAACACAACCGGAGCAATGAACAATATGCCGCCCATGGTCGGCGTGCCAGCTTTGGATTGATGGGACTGGGGGCCCTCCATGCGGATGCGTTTGCCAAGTTGATAGTGCTTGAGCAAACGGATGAGAGGATCGCCCCAGATGACAGCCAGAAAAAAAGCCAGGGTGGCTAACGTGAGCGGATAAGACATGGTGATGATGTGCGCAGGATAATGCGTCGATGAGGGGATCGCGTCAATAACGGATGGATACCGGGAATGATGGTGGGGATGAGGACATATCCAAACGCGCCACGGCGATTATGTGGAGGGCGCGGTGAGTTGAGCGACGATGGCGTCCATATGCATGGCCCTAGAGCCTTTGATGAGAATGAAATCGCCAGGTTGGATCAGGGTACGGGCGATGTCAATGGCTGCATTCGCGTTCTCTGCTTCGTAAATGCGGTCCGATGCAAGTCCCTGGCCTCGAGCCTGTTCGGCGATCCAATGGGCGCGAGGGCCCACGGTGATGAGTATGTCCGCGGTTTCCGCAGCGCGGGCGCCAACCAGGCGATGGCCTTTTTCCTCCTCTTCGCCGAGCTCAAGCATGTCGCCCAAAATGGCGATTTTGCGTCCCTCCATTTCTGCCAAAAGATTGAGCGCGGCGATGGTGGAGGGGGGGCTGGCATTATAGGTGTCATCGATGATGGTGCTTTGGCGATGACCTGGCGCGATATCAATCCGTAAGAGGGCGTTGACATCTTTCAGCCCGCGAATGATATCCTCCCAGGCCATGCCTGCGATCAAGCCGACAGAGGCGGCTCTAAGCGCGGTGTGCACGCTATGGCGTCCTAATAAGGGTAATTGCACATGATAATCGTCGATGCGATCGCCAATCCGGTGATGGAAACGGAAGCGAATCCCTGCCAGTCCGTAACTTTCGATGGCGTCGGCCCAGAGATCGGCTTCGGGCGTCAATCCATACTTGAAGATGGGCGCGGGGCTGAGCGGCGCCATCTTTTTCACCCAGGGATCATCCCAATTGAGAATGGCGCGACCATTCGCCGGCAGTGCGCGAATGAGCTCCGATTTTCCCTGAAAGATGGCTTCCATGCTGCCAGCCCGTTCCAGGTGGATAGGGCCAATGTTGGTAATTACGCCGATATGAGGGTGGGCGATCTCGCAGAGTTGGGCGATCTCGCCTGGGGTGTAAAAACCCATTTCCAAAACGACATAACGATGTTCTGCGGTCAGGCGCAATAACGAGAGAGGCAGTCCAATTTCGTTGTTGTAATTGCCGGGCGTCCACAGGGTGGGGAATTGTTGCCGTAGGACGGCGGCGGTCAGCTCCTTGGTGCTGGTTTTGCCGACGCTTCCAGTGATGCCGATCACTGTTGGGTGATGTCGGGCTCGCCAATAGGCCGCCAAGCGTTGCAGGGCTGCCAGGCTGTCTTCGGTAAGGAAAAGGATGGGGGGGCGCACAAGCGCGGGCGCCGGGTCTTTTTCCGGACGTATGATCTGAGCCTGGAGGTCGGGGCTTACGCGATGGGCGATGACGGCGGTGGCGCCGCGAGCGATGGCGTCGTGGATATAGTCATGGCCATCAACATGTTCGCCTGGCAATGCAATAAAGCAGCTGCCGGGCGTGGCCTGGCGTGAGTCGATAACGAATTCTGAAACGGGAAACGCGGCCAACGCTGGATGGATACGCTGGCCGCCGAGTCCCAGATAAATGTCCGTCAGTGTCAAGCTCATGGTGAGGATTGCAAACGTAAGTCATCGGGCGGGATGCCGAAAAGGTAAATGATGTCTTGGGCGATCTTCCGAAAAGTGGGCGCGGCGGTTTTCCCCGCCCATGCTGAGGTTTTGGGCCTTTCTAATTTTACCAGAATCAGGAACTGAGGGTCATCTGCCGGGAAGAATCCTACAAAGGTGGTGATAGTGCGGTCTTCTTTGTAGCCGCCCAGGGTCGGAATTTCGGCGGTGCCGGTTTTGCCAGCAATGGCATAGCCAGGAATGACAGCTTGTTTCGCATGGTTGGCTGAAACGACCATCATTTGCGTGAGGGTTGTCGCAGCTTCTCGGGAGATGG
>WFTO01000306.1 GCA_015485435.1 Anaerolineae bacterium
ATATCAACAGGCCCACCGCTACTATACGCCCTAACACATAGCCCCCCACCAACCCAACCGCTCCAAAACCACTCACGCCAAAAAACATTTGCCCGCCAACCATAGAAGCTCCTTGACCAACCTTCGCTTGGGTTAAACGATTGAAGGATTTTTCTCGAATGTGCCAATAGCTCAGGAGTTGAAAACCACCACCTGCCAACATGCCCACCGGAAACAACCAAAGATATGGTGAAAGATGAGGAACGGAGAAACGCTGTGCCAGAGTTTCACCGAAAAAGAAAACAATAATCCCCAATAAAACACACATTCCAAGTAAGATCATCGCCCCCAAGGCTGTCAGATTTATCGCAACCACAGATGAGACTGGCAAAGGGATAGCAACTTCGTATCGCAATGCAGAGACGACTATCATCAGCCCCATGGCCGAGATAAAAACCGTTAGAACCCCAAATTCCTCCGGAGAATAGATTCGTGTCAGAATGGGGGTCGCCAGAACAACAATCAACTGGGCCAACCCAGTTCCCCCCGCCAAGATCAATACATTCCCTAAGAAACTACCGTCCTGCAGTCGGAGAGTGAGTGCACGAAATCGTGAGCGAATTCTTACCATGGAAGACTACTCTGGCTGATTGGGAAGTGGTTCATCCTCTGGCCAGTCCAGACAGCACAACACGCCCGGCGAAACTTCGCGATAGCGCCAGCCGCTCTGCGGACACACCCAGTTGCCTTTGTCATCCTGTTCCGTCAACCGATGCCCGTGACGGCTGACCCAACCCACCTGCCGGGCGGGCACGCCCACCATCAGGGCGTAATCAGGCACATCGCCCGTCACCACTGCGCCCGCGCCGATAAGCGCATACCGACCGATGGTGACGCCACAGACGATGGTGGCGTTGGCGCCAATGGTTGCTCCTCGTCGCACCAAGGTTTGCTTGAACTCATGCTTGCGCTCGATCTCGCTGCGAGGATTGATCACATTGGTGAAGACCATGGAGGGGCCGCAGAAGACGTAATCCTCCAGAATGACGCCATTGCCGATGACCGTGTTATTGTCCACGAACACGTTCTGGCCCAGATTGCAGCCCTCGCCGATGCGGGCCGTGGGCATGATATGGCTGAAGTGCCAGATGCGCGTGCCTGCCCCGATCTGGGCGCCTTCATCCACTACCGCGGTGGGATGCACGAAATAAGCTTTCTCTACCATAACTCGACACCCTCCATGGGTAAACGAACCGGCTCGCCATGGGTGACCAGGGACCGTTGCGCAGCCTGCAGCACCCGCAACACTCGCAAACCGCTCTCGCCGTGAGTGACTGGCGGCGTTCGTGTGCGAATGGCGTCCAAAAACGCCTGACATTCTAAACGCAAGGGCTCATCGCTCGGAAAAGCCACCAGCTCCCCATCCCCCTTGATCGGCACGGGGTGCCCGGCCTGCCACTCCACCCGCTGATCATACAACACCAGGCGTTTAGAGACATCATCAAAGCTGGCCATTTTCTTCGAACCAATGACCACCAGGCGCTGCTCCTTGAAAGGATGCAGCCAGGAGACGAAGATATGGGCGCGCACGCCGTTATCGAACAGCAGATTCGTCACCGTCACATCCGCGATATTAGGCTGCACATAAGCCCCGCCCGTAGCCGAAACCTGAAAGGGCATGCCCCCCATCAGGCGCAGAATGACAGCGATATCATGGGGAGCAAAGCTCCACAGGATATTCTCCTCCCGTCGGATCTTCCCCAGACTGAGACGATTGGAATAGATATACCGCACTTTGCCCAGATCGCCGCGGGAGATCAGCGCCAACAAGGTGGTGATGGCGGGATGATATTCCAACACATGCCCTACCATAAGGATACGTTGTCTGGCCCGGGCCAGCAGCGTCAGCTCCCTGCCCTGCTCATAGGTCAGGGCCATGGGCTTCTCCACGAAGACATCTTTGTCAGCCAGCAGCGCCTGCTTCGCCAGAGCGTAATGGGTCTCCGCGGGCGTGGCGATGACGACGCCCTGAACATCGGAAGTCAGAATCGCCTCGATATCAGCACCGATGGGCACATCAGGCGCAAGTTCTCGAGCCTTGGCCCGCCCCTCCTCGGTAGAATCCACAACCATCGCCAGTGCGCCCAGGCGATGGAAATTTCGCACCAGGTTCCTTCCCCAATAACCGCAGCCGACTACAGCCACACGCGGCATATCCATCATGGCTGTGCCTCCTGCCATGCAGCCAGCAAATCCAGCCAATTTTGGGGAGGACTGGCGTGGTTTTCAATGGCACGAGAAAGAGTCTCCAGGGCCTCCTGCGATCGCCCCATCGCATGCAACACCTGGGCCTTGTAATAAAGTGCGTAGACATAACCCGGCTTCAATGCCAATGATTGATCGAAATAGACCAACGCCTCCTCATACCGCCCCTGCGCTCGCGCAGTCAACCCCAGATAGTAGGGCGGACGATAGTCCTCGGGGAACAGCTCCTGCGCGCGGATGTACCACCGCACTGCCTCTTCATAGGCTTTTGCCGCCCGAAAGGTCTCGCCCAGGCCTAGGTAGCCATCGATCTTTTCGGAATTGAGCGTTATCGCCTGGCGGTAGACCTGCGCGGCTTCATCCCACAACTTGGCCCGGCGACCATTGAGTCCCGCCTGGAGAACATACCGATACGCACCACCAGGCTTCTGCGCCAGGCCGGCGGCCTTCAGATACGCAGCCATCGCTCCCGACCAATCCTTTTGTTCTTCCAACGACCGAGCCCGGACCAGCCAATACACTGCCTCATCCTCTGAATACTCCCTCTCCAGCCGAGCCCAGACCTGTTGAGCCCGCTCAGGGGAGCCCTGCTTTCGATAGAGCGACGCCAACTGGGTCGCATTTTTCAGGGTGGGGGCATAGGCGAATGCCATCTCCAGCCAGGCAAGGGCGGTTGGCAAGTCGCCCGCCTGAACGCTGGCCGCGCCCCGCTTGGAGGCATAGTGGGCCAACCCTTCCGCATCCGCTGTATCCAACACCGCCCCGCGGGCGAACTGAAGGATGGCCGCGTTCAATAACAGTAGAGGATCGGACACATAATCAGCTTTCAGGCCCAATATCCAGGCCCGCTCGGCCTCCGCCCGATCGCCCCGCAGGCAGGCAAGCTGACCTTCGTGCAAGGCGCGGTGCGGATCATGGTCGCGCCCGAGCGCCAACTGCACCTCCAGGCGCCGCACAATTTCAGTATCGACGAAACGCGTGCAGGCATCCTCGGTGGGAACGAGGGGGCCGGGCGTCCAATACCGCACCAACGCCACGCTAAAGCGATTGATCTGGGCGCGCGCAAGCAACGTCGGGCCCAGCACGAGCAGGGCGAGCAACAGAAAAACGCCCGCCAGGACCGTCAACCATCCGCCTGGCCGTTTCGCATCCGCCACCGGCTACGCCTCCGCCCGATTGCGATAGAGCGCGGGGTCCACCACCTCGGCCATCGCCCGTACATCCAGGCCGCCGCCCAGGAACGCGTTAACCTTTTCGGCCCAGGGTTCGGGATCAAGCAGCATGGCATTGTAGTCCAGATCGAGCATCTCGAAATTGGGCTGTTGGATCAGCCACAGCTTTACCTGCTTCACATGCTTGCGCAACAGTTCCGCCAACTTCTCGTCGCTGATCTCCGATTTCTCCCCGCGGCGTTCCAGCATCTTGCGCTGGGAGGCCAGCACTTCGGGCATTTTGCGGTTCATGAACAGCACTTTGTACTCATGCTCAGGAGGTAAGTATTCAAGCAAGGCAGAAATCACCTTGACGGCTTTCCCGCGAGCATCTGCCACCCAAGTCACATCCCCTTTGTCCAACTGTTTCACACGTTCGAATTCGTAATATCCTTTGGGATTATCTTCATCCGCGGTACGAACGCCATCTATGACCAGTTCCAGGCCCCCAGCCTCCAGCATCTTCATCATCATGGAAGTGCCAGAGCGAGGAAGCCCGGAAACGATTACGACGTAGCGGGATGATGGCTTCGATGATTTGTGTTTTTTACCAAAAAGCGATGTAAAACGTCTCATAGTTGCCTGTTAGCTCGGTTTCAAGAAGCCGCGTTCGGTCAGGTATTGAATAATTTGATGGGCGTTCTCTTCAGCAGTATGGTGAACCGTGTCCAAAACGATCTCTGGATGATTGGGCGGCTCGTAAGGATCATCGATGCCAGTAAAGCCTTTGATCTCGCCCCGACGGGCCTTCGCATACAGCCCCTTCACATCGCGCTCCTCGCACACTTCCAGGGGCGTATCCACGAAGACCTCGATGAAATTATCGGTTCCGACCATGTTGCGCACGTCGTTACGCGTGGCCCGGTAGGGACTAACCGCGGCACATACGGCGACACCGCGATGTCTGACGATTTCAGCTGCGACAAAACCGATACGTCGAATATTGATATCCCGATCTTCTTTGCTGAAGCCGAGCCCTTTCGAGAGGTGGGTGCGCACGACGTCGCCATCAAGTTGTGTAACCTGGCGACCATGTTCAAGCAGAAGCGTGGTCAATATCTCGGCCGTCGTCGATTTCCCCGAGCCACTTAGCCCTGTGAACCAGACGGTGAAGCCTTGCCTGTGCTTGGGGGGATAGCTATCCGCCAGGATCTCTGCAACTTCGGGGCGAGTGAACCATTCGGGCAGGGCTCGGCCGTTGTTTAGATACTCATCCCGCACTTCGGTGCCGGAGATGGAGGCGGTTCGGGCGTTGGGAGGCAATTTGTCAATCTCTTCATACCGATCTTCATCCGGCAAATAGACAAGCATTTTAAAGGGCACGACCGTCACGCCCAATTCCTCGCTGAAGGATTCGGCTAGCTCTTGGGCATCGTAAGGACCATAAAAGGGGTTGCCTTTGGAATCTTTCCCCGGCCCAGCGTGGTCGCGCCCTACAATGAAATGATTTGCGCCGTAATTGCGGCGAATAAGCATATGCCAAACAGCCTCCCGCGGGCCGGCCATGCGCATGGCCAGAGGCAGCAAACTTAACACGACGCTACCGGGCTCATAGTATTTTTCAGCCAACACTTTGTAGGTGCGTACCCGGGTGTAATGGTCTACGTCTCCTGGTCGGGTCATACCTACAACAGGATGAAGAAGCAGGGTGCCATTGATCGCGTCGGCCGCCCGTTTGGTGAGTTCTTCATGAACGCGATGTAGCGGATTCCGCGTCTGAAAAGCCACCACATTGCCAGTTCGCGAAATCTCCTCCAATCGGGCTCTCGTCTGAGCGGGCGTCATCCGCAACTCTTTGAAGTCGTATCGCAAAGGTAGTTGTAATACCCGCAAGCGCCCGGAAATATTCAACGCGCCCCACCGATGCATTTCCGCCACCAATGGATGGCGCAAATCGGTGGTGCCAAACACCTTCATCGCGGTCTCGTTGATATCCCATTCATAGATTTCCTCAATCGTCATCAGGGCAAGAATGTTATTTTTCTGATCGCGCAAGGCGATCTCCTGCCCAAGACGAATGTCCGGGCCAGGCTCGACAGGAAGGGTAATGGGAATGGGGAAGACAGCGCCGTTGCTCAGGCGCATCCTATCGAGCACGCTCTGATAGTCCTGTTCCCCCATAAAGCGATCCAGGGGTGAAAAGGCCCCTGTTGCCAGCAATTCGAGGTCACAGATAGAGCGTTCAGATAACTGAATCGAAGGAAGTTTGCCCGCGTAGCGTTTCAAATGTTCTAATTCCCCGGCAGGGACCAACAGGTCGACCAGTTTACCGCCATATGGCTCGATCAATTTTACTGGGTTGGTCGTCATCGTAACAGAAGACATCTGGGATATTACTCCTTAAGTTTGAATCCTCTCAATCAAGATATCCAGTTTTTTCAACTGAAATGGAAAACGTCATACGTCATTGTGAACGCAACAAATACGCTGACTCTTGACGCATGACGTCTTGAAGGGAAATGGCTGTGATTTGAGAATGATGGTTTTTCAGCAAAATGTTATTTTACAAGACGTGGCGTGTATCGACCAATAGTCGAGCCCGTTTCGAAACCATTTGCCAATCGTAAGCGGAATGATCGGTCACGATTACCACGCAGTCAGCCTCCGTAAGGGCTCGTTCCAAATTGGGCTCACTGGTAAAAGAGAGCCCATTGTATGAGAAAGATGGCACAAACGGATCGTGGTAGCGAACGTCAGCGCCTTTTTCTTGTAGCAATGCTATGATATCGAGCGCTGGAGATTCACGCACATCATCGACATCTTTTTTATAAGACACCCCCAACACGAGAATGCGGCTATTTTTTACAGGCTTTTCAACGTCGTTGAGAGCATCTTGAACCTTTTCGACCCAATATCGTGGCATATCACTATTGATTTCACCAGCCAGTTGAATAAACCGGGCGTTGTAATTCAAGGTTTTCAACTTCCACGAAAGATAATGCGGATCTAAAGGGATGCAATGACCACCCACGCCCGGGCCCGGCGTAAATTTCATGAATCCATAAGGCTTGGTTGCTGCCGCATCGACGATCTCCCAAACATCAAGCCCCAGTTTGTCACACATCAATGCAATCTCATTGACCAAGGCTATGTTCACGGCTCGAAATGTATTTTCCAATAGTTTGGTCATCTCCGCAGCAGCAGGCGAAGAGACTGGCACAACTCGATCGATAGCTTGTTCGTATAACGCCGTTGCCATTTCCAGACATGCCTCGGTCACTCCGCCAACAACTTTGGGAGTATTCTCCACCGTCCAGTCACTACGGCCGGGATCAATGCGTTCGGGTGAAAAGGCAAGAAAAAAATCCACACCCACCTGATATGTCTCTTTTTGCTCCAACATAGGCAACAGTAACTCTTCAGTGGTTCCCGGATAGGTTGTAGATTCCAGGATGACCAACATACCAGGATGCAAGTATCTAGCCACCGACTCTCCAGCGGCAATCAAATACCGCACATCAGGGTCGCGCGTTTTGTTCAATGGTGTGGGAACACAGATAATGGCTACATCCACCTGGGTAAGCACAGAAAAATCGGTCGTAGCGAAAATTCGCCCCGGCCCGGTTGGTTGTCCAGTCCAACGCATCAGTTTCTCTGATGGTACATCATTGACATAGGACTCTCCACGATTGATGGCTGAGACTTTCCCTTCATCGACATCGATGCCGAAAACCTGAAAACCATTTTTTGCAAAAGCAACTGCCAGAGGAAGTCCCACATATCCCAACCCTATCACAGCCAACTTAGCATCGCGATTCTTTATTTTTTGTAGAAGGAACTCTTTGTCTGGCATATTTCAACCCTTATAGCGGATTTTTCTACCACGACCGCGAGTGCCCCGAATTCGCTTACGCACGGGTTCAAGATCGAAA
>WFTO01000307.1 GCA_015485435.1 Anaerolineae bacterium
CGTATGGCTCGCCTAAGCAGCCGCGGAGCTAGGGTAATACCATTGCCCAGGAGCAGCGAGGGCCGAATCGATCTGCGAGCGGCGTTAACCGTCATGCGGTCTTCGGGTATCCAAAGGCTCATGGTCGAAGGTGGTCCCACTGTCCATGCCTCATTTTTACGGGCCAGGTTGGCGGATTGGGTGATTGTGACGATCGCTCCCAAGTTGCTTGGGGGCCTTCAAGCCCTCACCCCCGTGGGGGACTCCCGCCGATCGTTGCCACAAATCCAACAAATGCAGAGCATGCAGCTGGGGCGCGACTTGTTGGTTTGGGGTAGGCTGGAGCAATCCGTGGAAGGGGATGAATTACCAACGCAATAACCAACGCATCACCAGTCTGGCTATCCATCCATGAAGGCGCCAGTGGTTTTCTTTTGGAAAAGGCCAGGGATAGGGATAGTCATTCACCATATCCAACTCAGGGCCGGTGAGGCGTAGCGTGAGCAAGCCCTCCCCTGACGGCGGCTCCAAAGTATGCACCCGCACCCGGCCGGATGCGGGCGGAGTCACTTGGGCGGACCACAACAGTCGCGAATCCAGCCATACCTGCAGCTGACATTGACCGGGTGAGATCAACGTATCGTTCACGACCCATATCTCAATGGCGTCGGAGCTGAAAATCGCCAGTGGAAGGATTGGCGCATAAGACCGTTTGATTTGAGAAAATGCCTGTTTTGGCGAACCCTTATGAGGGATGACGCTCCATGAAATTGCAGGCCAGGGTTCGTTCCATTGCCAGAGAAATGTGCCTACCGCATGGTCGCGAACTCGATATATCTCGGCTCCTCTTTGCAAACCGCGAGCCTGAGCTTCCTGACTGGCGTCAACAAAATCTTGCAATGCGATGGACAGAGATTCCGAAGAAGGTGAAGATGTGGATTTTAGTTCAACGCGCTTTTTGGGCAAAAAGAATTGCGCATAATGAAATAGTTTCTCAAGCTCTGCATGTCGCTGACGCCATGATTCGTTTGGGGGCCAAAGCGCTTCCTTGGGCAATAGCTCCTTCAAAGTCGGCAGTGATGGGGGAGCAGCCAGTCCGAATTCGCTCAGGAGAGGTGCAGAATCACGTGTATAAACCTCGGGTGACGCCATCTCATGCCAGACCTGCCAATTATGGCTATCGTGAGGTCCCGGCGAGGCGGGAAGCCATCGTCGAGAAGGATCCTCTTGCGCTGCGATTTCTCCCATTGTCTGCGCCACTCGTTTAAAGCGTCCCGGCCCCCATTCATTGCCTCCCACCCACATAAAGATGCTGGGATGATGTCGTAGTGAGCGGATGATGCCTCGCGTTTCTCGCCGAACCAATCTGAGGAAATCATCAGATTGAGGCAACTTCCCAAAAAAGACACAGGAGATAGGCATTTCTTGCCATACAAGTAGCCCCAGCATATCACAGAGCTCATAAAACATCGGCCGCTCTCGTCCGCCGCCGCCCCAGACCCGAATTGCATTTACTCCAGCATCCACTGCTTGTTGTAACAAGCGACGATAGCGGGTTTCCTCATCTTCAGAACCTGGCAGCAGATCGAGGGGCGTCCAGTTAATGCCTCGAAAACGGATGGAATGGCCGTTGAGCATGGGATAATACACCCCACCTTCGATGCGCCAGCCGAATCGCCGTGAGCCGATGGTCTGCACCCGCTCATCAGATAGAGTTCCTTGCTCATCAAATATGGAAGCGATCAGGCGATAACGATGCGGCGTTCCTAGATCGTGAGTGGTCCATGGACGTAAATGCACATCGGGCCAGCAGAGATGTCGAACCGTTCGTCCTTGCTGCAGCCGCAATCGGAATTCAGCGGTCTGTTCAGGTTCATCTGTGGTAAGTGACTCCAACCGCAGCGACACCGTCACTGTTGCAGGATGCAACGCGTCGAGATATAACTTGACGACCAGGCCATATTCGGGGCCCCAATCGGCGCGCGCCCAGAGGTCTGTAATGGCAATGGGGCCAGTTCTATGCAAAAAAACATCATCCCATATCCCCGCAGTCATAAGCCTGGGCGAAAAGTCCCAGCCAAAATGCACCGGCGCTTTGAGGGTCAACAGGCGATCATCATAAGGAGGAAGGTTTCGTTGAAAATGCGCTGCCACCCATTTTTTGATTCGAAAGAGGCGTGTGCGTTTCCATCGCGGTAGCGCCCAAGCCCCCCAAATGCGCACCCGAAGAGCCGCAGGACCATCTCGCAAAAAGGAAGTCACTTCATACCGCCGGCGACTGTACATCCCTGCTCGCCGTTCTAATTCATGCTGATTGATGATCACAGCAGCTAAATAATCGATGCCACGAAATTCCACCCAAGCCCGTTGTGTAGCGTCAATGGCTGGAAGGTCGGTTTCATAAATCCAGTCGCTTTCGTCGACCAGGCGTAATACATGATCGAAAGAAAGCAAATGGTACAGATCTGGCAACCGTCCTGCGTTCATCAGGTCTCGCTGAATGGTGCCGGGAACACGCGCAGGCGTCCAGCCATCCAGCGGATCAGTCACGGTGAATTTTCCATCAATTGGTATCGGAGCCTGTCGTCCGAGCCGCCAGGGGTTTGGAGAAAGAGAATGGATAGCCATGATCGGGGTAGGCGAGAAAAAGAAGAGCGGACATCATCTGAGA
>WFTO01000308.1 GCA_015485435.1 Anaerolineae bacterium
CCAATCAAGAGGGTTGATCACGCGTGAATTCTCCTAAACCAGGCTGATGGGCATACAGATTGCCAGTATGCACAGCAGAAGATTATATCATAGAATAGGCGGAGCGCAGCAAAAAGCGCGAGGGAGGAAAAATCTATGAATGGCGCTTTACCTCCTGTTCATTTTCTTGTAAACTGTGTGGCACACTACCGACCTAACACCATGGGTTGATGATCAGGCCTGTGTTTGGCCTGGCCTGCCAGCAACAGCCACCGCCCCATTGGCAAGAAAGGCAACAAACGCTGGCCCACAATCCCCAAAAATCTGGCGCCATTCCCCCCACAGACGCAATTTACGCAAGAGGAGCATGAATCCATGTCTACATCGACTGTCGACGAAGCTGTCGATCTCTCATTGATGGAGCAGGTTTTTGACAATTATCAGGGACAGCGGGGTGCGTTGATCCCCATTTTACAGAAAACTCAGGAAATCTATGGTTGGCTTCCGCCCGAGACGCTTCGATTCATCGCCAGAAGGCTGAACATCTCGGTGAGCAAAGTTTTTGGCGTCGCCACGTTTTACGCACAATTCTATTTGCAGCGGCGAGGGCGCCATGTGCTGCGTCTATGCGATGGCACCGCCTGCCATGTCAAGGGCACCCCAATCTTGACGACCGCGGTTGAAGAGGAGTTTGGCATTGGGCCCGGGCAGACCTCAGAGGATGGGGAGTTGACGGTGGAGATTGTATATTGCCTGGGCTCTTGCGCTCTGGCGCCGGTGGCGGTGTTGGATGGCGAAGTCATCGGACGCGTGAAACAAGATAAATTGCTGCGAACCCTCAAGAAAACGCTCAAGGCGGGCTAAAACACCATTTTCCCAGGAGATCATGCCATGCCAGAACTCTCATTGAAGTCGAAACGAATTCAAGCCCGGGCCGCCTGGCGCGCCAAGCAACATGCGGATGTGTACATTACTGTGGGTATGGGGACTTGTGGTCTCGCCGCTGGCGCCGGAGAGACCGCCAATGCCATTCAGAAGGAACTGGAAGCTCGGGGAATAAATGCCGTGATCAGCCAGGTCGGATGCGTAGGGATGTGCTCCTATGAGCCCATGGTGGAGATCCAGGCCAAGGGAAGAGAACGCATCAATTACGGGCATGTCACCAGCCGACAGGTCAAAGAGATCTTTCGGCATTATTTTGACGGCGGTGCGCTAAAAAAAGCCGTAATTGTCGGAGAGGCCATTCCCACCGTCACAGAATCGCATGGCCATGAATTGCATTCCCTCAGCTTTGTGGTGCCAGGCACGCAAGAGCGCATCTCCTTTCAGGCAAAGCAACAACGCATTGTTCTGTCGAATTGCGGCCTTATCGACCCTGAATCGATTGATGATTATTTGGCTGTCGATGGATATTCGGCGCTGGAGAAAGCATTGAAGGAGATGACGCCCGAAGAAGTCATCGAAGAGGTGTTGCAGTCTGGCTTGCGCGGACGCGGTGGCGGAGGCTTTCCCACGGGGTTGAAGTGGAAGTTCGCTCGCCAGACGCCTAACTGGCCCAAGTACGTAATCTGTAATGCGGATGAAGGGGACCCGGGCGCGTTTATGGACCGGTCGGTGTTGGAAGGCGACCCCCATTCCGTCATCGAAGGGATGATCATCGCGGGTTACGCCATCGGCGCCGAATATGGCTACATCTATATTCGCGCCGAATATCCCCTGGCCATCCGCCGTCTGAAGATCGCTATCGAACAGGCCAAAGCGCTCGGTCTGTTGGGCGAGCATATTCTGGACACCGATTTCCATTTTGACCTGCAGATTATGGAGGGCGCTGGCGCCTTTGTGTGTGGTGAAGAAACGGCGCTGATGAACTCCATCATGGGAGATCGCGGACAGCCCTGGCCCCGCCCCCCGTATCCGGCTGTCTCAGGTCTATGGGGTCATCCCAGCAACATCAACAACGTAAAAAGCTACGCTTATACGCCCCGCATCCTACGCATGGGCGCGGACTGGTTCAAGTCCATCGGCACAGAAAACAGCACAGGAACCGCTGTCTTCGCTTTGACCGGACAGGTTGAACGCACCGGACTTATCGAAGTACCTATGGGCATTACCCTGCGAGAAATTATTTATGATGTGGGCGGTGGTGTGGCCAATGGCAAACAATTCAAAGCTGTGCAAACCGGTGGTCCGCTCGGCGGCGCGTTGCCCGAAGCTTATTTAGACACGCCGGTGGATTTTGACTCCCTGCGGGCGGCGGGCGCAGTGATGGGCTCGGGAGGAATGATCGTGGCGGATGAAAGCACCTGTATGGTGGAATTCGCCAAATATTTCATGCAATTTGTGGTGGATGAAAGCTGCGGGAAGTGTCCTCCCTGTCGTATTGGAAGTTTGCGCATGTTGGAAATTTTGGAACGGATCACAGAAGGAAAGGGAGAGTTGGAAGATTTAAACCAGCTGCGTTACCTGGCCTCAGGCATGCAGGCTGGTTCTTTGTGTGCATTGGGCCAGCTCGCCCCCTCCCCTGTCATCTCTCTACTCCGCCATTTCGAAGATGAATTTCGAGCCCATATCGTCGACAAGGTTTGCCCGGCGCTCTCTTGTGAAGCCATGATCAACTACGAGATTGTGGCGGAAGACTGCAC